>NZ_JBEHFY010000010.1:0-94780 GCF_040225815.1 Corynebacterium sp. KPL2895 | reverse complement strand
GACATTGACAAGATCGATCGTCCCCGTGGTATGGACATCACCGTCGTTACCAGCGCTACCAACGACGAGGAGGGCCGCAAGCTCCTGCGCGAGCTCGGCTTCCCGTTCAAGTAAGCACTCGCTTACGGCCTTAAGCCCCAGCTTTCCGATGCCCCCTTTCGGGCACCGCAGGCTGGGGTTTTCGCATGCGTGGGGTACCATGTATGGGTCGATTTTGCTCCTCTTTCAAGGATTGTCTGCATGTCCCTCAATGAGTCCGTGGCCGCCGCGGTCACGAAGAAAACCGCTCTGCTTGACCAGTCGCCGTCGCGCTTTATCGTGCGCGCCATCCTGTGGCGTGTACCTGCTCATCGGCACGGCCTTTGCCTGCGCCGTGGCACAAGCGGTGGAAAAGAACTTCGAAGGCTTGGGCAGCGTCGCCTTCGCCTTCCTCTTCGGCCTCGGCCTGTTTGCCATCATCATCTTGGGCGCTGACCTTGCGACCGGCAACATGCTGTTCATGGTCTACGGAGCCGCCAATAAGCAGGTGACATTGGCAAAGGCATTCTGGCTCATTATCGTGACCACGGTGTTCAACCTCGTGGGTGCGGCGAACCTCGCCGCCGCGTTGGGGTCTCCGCGAAGTTCGGCAACCTGCCGGTCGATCACATCATCGTCACGCTCACCGACGCCAAGCTGGCGAAGGGGCCGGCGGGCATGCTCGTCGAGGGCATCCTGGCCAACTTCGTGGTCAACATGTCCATCGTGGGTGGCATCTTCGCCAAGGAGATCATCTCGAAGTTCATCGTCATCGTCCCGTTCATCGCGGCGTTCGTGGGCATGGGCCTCGAGCACGTCATCGCGAACTTCTGCCTAGTGTGCCTCACGTTCTTTGACGCGGGCGCGTTCCCGGAGCACTTCACGCTCGGCGCGGTGCTGACCAACTGGGTCATCGTTTGGGTGGGCAACGTCATTGGCGGCGGCTTCCTCATCGGCGGCGTGTACGCCTGGCTCAACAAGGGCCCGGAGGCATACCGCGACTAGGCTGCGGCGTAGTACGCGAGAAGGCCAACCCCGCACGAGCGGGGTTGGCCTTTACTTATCGCGCCGTCGATTCTGAAGAATGCAACGGGTTGTCCATGTCCCCGGCGTAGATGAGCGAGGACTCCTGGTCGCCCAGGTTTACCATCGATAGCGGGTTGCGCAACTGCAAGCGGTTGAGGCAGGAGTGCTTGAACTGCGACGCGAGCACCGGGAGTTTCTCTAGCGTGCCGGGGAAGCGGCGTTCGTAATCCAGCACGACTGCACGGCAGCTGAGCCAAAACTCGGTCTCAGTGAGCAATCCCTTCCGGTCGAAGAGCGCGGCGAGGTGGCGCAGCACGCCGTCGAGGACGTCGGTGTGGATAGATAGCGCGCGCTGGGCGCCGGTGAAGTCGCCGTGATCGACCTGCAGGCGCTCCAGTCCCGCAGGCACGTCCACGCGGGCGTCGACGACCGCGGCCTCTTCTCCTAGGTCCTTGAAGAACGCGCCGACGGGCGCGCCGTTGTCGAGCTCGAGGATCACGTTCTCGCTGTGCGGCATGAACACGATTCCGTACTGGGCGAGCGCGTGGAGGACTGGGACAAGGTACACGTCGAGCAGCCGGCGCAGCCATTCTTGCGGCGGCAGACCCGATTGTGCGATCCACTCGGCGGCGAGTGACTCGCCTGCCGGGTCGACGTAGAGGCAGCCCGCCAGAGTCACGGCCACGCTCGTGGCGGATAGCTGCGGCATGGGCGAGTCGCGCCACAGCGCGGAGAGCATTTTCTCACGCTCGCTTGTTGAGCCCGCGGGCAGCGGGTGGCGGTGGTAGGTGTCGCCGCGGTAGCCCACGGCGACGATTTCTTTGAGCAGACGCACGTTGCGGGCCCGGAATTCCGGATCGACATTGAGCTGTTGGGCTAACCAATCGTTGATGGCGGGCGTGGTTTCCATGTACGCCGGCGAGAGCCCGCGGACGAACCCCATGTTGCGAATGCCCACGGCCGTCTTGACATACGGCAGCGCCGGGCGCGAGTGGTTGAAGAACGTCCGCAGCGACTGCTGGGGACGGAATAGGTCGCTGCTGGTGCCGATGTACACCAGATCCCGGGAAATGAGCTGGTCAAAAAAGATCGTGGAGATGCAATTGTCCCACTGCCACGGGTGCAGCGGCAGCGGCACATAGTCATCCGGTGCGCAGCCCAATTCTGCGAGCGCCTGTTCATAGCGCGGACCGAGGTCCCCGAGCTGCTCGGCGAAGAACCCGGCTAGGTCCGCGACGTCTTCTGATGCCGCCACCACGCAGTGCTCCCGCTTGGCGGCGAGCCACACGATGTGTATGTCGGCTCCCGCCTCCGGCGCGTAGGCGCGCAGCTCGGTAAGGCTCATCCCGCCGCGCCCCGAATTCGCGAGGAACCCGGGGTGCCCCTCATACATTGCTGACTCAGCGGTCACGAGATAGTCCGCCTGGGCATTCGCACGCTCCTGGGCGCTGGCGGCGAGCTGCGGTGCGCGCAAGCTTTGCGCGGCGGGGCGCGTCGCGAGGGCGCGGGCACGGCCGACGAGGGTCGCCTGAATCTCCTCGATGTAGGTGTGCAGGAACCCCGGTTGTATGCCCAGCTGTTCTGCGGCCCCGGCGATGAGCTCGGCCAGGTGCAGCGGGGCGGCATCGGCAGCTTCGATGCTTTCGGGGACGACTTCGAGATGCGCCAGCCCGTACTGGTGGGCCGAAAAGCTCAGCTCCCGCGGCCCAAAGTGGACCGACCATCGTTCGGAGTCCGGGTGAAAGCTTGGCGTCAGCAGTCTTTCATGGCTAAATTCGCGGATGGCCTTGGCGATGAGCTGGCGCTCAGCGGTCTCGGCCGCGCACAGCGCATTCGCCACCGGCGACAGCGAGGCGCGCGCGGCAGCCGCTGAGGAATAGAAGTCTGAGGCGGTACAACGCTGCACCCGTGCCGTCTTCGTGTGCCCGCCTTGGAGCAGGCGGATCTCGTTAAGTCCCGGAACATCGAGGAAGCCGGCCTCGGCGTTCTTGCGGTGAATCGCGCCATTGGCTACGTCGGGCTCCACGAGGAGTTCGCGGAAACCCCGGCAATCGATGAGCCAGCGGATGACCGCGGCGAAAAGGCTACTGGTTAGCCCAGAAACGTGGGCACCGGCCGGCGGGGCGACGAGGAAGTGCAGTCCGCGTAGTGGCTCTTCCAGCGTCAACTCCCTGATACCAGCAGCCTCCGAGCTAGCAGCCTCGGCCAACACCGAGTCCAGCACCACGCGGCGCGGGTCGTAGTCCTCGACGATGCCCATCGGTCTGTGCGGGGCGGCAGGGTGCGGGTGCAGCTCGAGGATCCAGGCTTCTTCGTGCGGGGAGGCGCGGAGCCGGTCGTATTCGACGGCGACGTCGTTGACGCTGGCCTGTTGCATACCCCAGAATGCGCAGTGAGGATCGGTGAGCCACCCGTGGACAAGCTCGGTGTCGGCGGGGCTGAGCGGGCGAAGGCGCACCGTGCCGTGGGGAGTGAAGATGTCGTCACGTTCGGTATTGAGCATTACTGACCCCCGAAGGTCTGGAAGGCGACGGAACGCTCGATGGGATAGTACTCGCGGCCGGTGATGGCCTTGAGAATAATGGAGTTCCTCCACGGTCCCATCCCGAGGTCGGGCGCGATGAGCGAATGAAGGTGTTCCTCGGCGTTTTGGACGAAGAGCGACTGGGCGGCGTCGATGGCGAATCCGGGATCGATGGCCAGGCGCCCGGCCGTGTCGAACTGGACTTCTTCGCGTGCGGTCTCCAGGAAGCTGGGGAAGAGCGGGGCCTTGTAGCCGGTGGCGAGCACCAGCGCGTTTGTCGCGTGCGTGCGGGTTTCGCCGGTCTCGCCGTGGGTCAACGTCAGCTGGAACGGGGCGGACGCGTCTGTGTCGCACAGTGCCGCGCTCCAGCCGGCCAGGAGCGTCGAGGCGAATGGGCGCGGCAGGCCCTTCGTGATGGACAACCGGTAGTAGGTGTCGTAGATGTGATTGACGAGCTGGCCGGAGATTCCCTTGTAAAGATTGCGCTGCTCGCGGTTGAGCCGGTCGCGCGTCGCGGCGTCCAGGCCGCGGAAGAACTGCGCGTACTCGGGGCTAGTCATCTCGAGGGTGAGCTTGGTGTATTCCATGGGGAAGAAGCGCCCCGAGCGGGTGACCCAGTCCAGCCGCGTGCCCCGGTACGCGGCAGGTTCCATGAGATCGGCGTAAATCTCGGCCGCGGACTGCCCCGACCCGATGAGGGTGACGGACTCCTGGGCGAGCAACTCCTTCTTGTGCTCAAGATAGTCCGCCGAGTGCACGGCGAGCCCGGCTTCCGGCGCAGCCCGCAGCTCGCCGGGGATAAACGGCGTGGTGCCCACTCCGACCACGACGTTGCGGCTGAGCACCGTGCAGGTGCCCCGCGGCCCGTTGACGGTGACCTCCCACAGATCGTCGACGCGGCGCACCGACGTCACCGTGGAGTTCCACTCGAGCGTGCTCAGCTGCTGGGAGACCCAGGCGCAGTAATCGGAGTATTCCTCGCGCAGCGGGTTGAAATCCTCCTTGATGTAGAACTGGTGGATGCGCCCTTGCTGCTTGCAGTAGTTGAGGAAACTGTACGGGCTCGTGGGATCGGCGAGGGTGACCAGATCGGCCATGAACGGAACCTGGATCGTCGTCCCAGGAATCATCATCCCGGGGTGCCAGCAAAATTCCGCGCGCGAATCGAAGAACGCCGCGCGCAGCACGCCGCCGTCAACCAGCGGCTGGCTCAGCGCCGCCAAGCCCAGGTTGAACGGCCCGATCCCGATGCCCACCAGATCATAGGGCTTAATGCTAGATTCGGCATCAGCGACGGCGGCAGTGCGGGCGGTGGTGGAAGAAGACATGACAAACTCCTGTTTTAAGTTTCTGTGGGTCGTGGTCTAGCGCGCGGGTTGTACCGCGAGAACGCTGGGGCTCGGTTGAGCGTTGGCTTGGTCGACGGCGTTCATCTCGCGCTCGATGAGCCCGAGGATCGCGTCGATATCTGTGCCACGCAGCTGCGGATCGAGAATGGTGAACTTCCAGCACGGCGCGCCTTCGAAGGTGGTGGTCGCGATAATTACGTCGCCCCGCTCGAGCAAGCGCTGGCGGACGATCTGGACGAGGCTGGCGGGGGCATCGGCAGGCGTAAACAGCACCGTGGAAAGCTCCGGTGTGGCGCGCAGTGCAAAGCGTGGATGGGCGTCGACGCGCCGGGCGGCATCGCGGGCCGCGGCGCAGCAGGCGTCGAAGGCCTCCCCGAGGGCGTCGGCGCCGTGGGTGCGCAGCGTCATCCAGAGCTTGAGCGCGTCGAAGCGACGCGTGGTTTGGAGCGAGAAGTCCGCGAGATTGTGGTCGGTGGCGTCTTCGGGGTTGAGGTAGTCCGCGTGCCACGACACGAGGGCGCAGTCAGCGGGATCGCGCAAGAGAATCGCGCTGCAGGCCACCGGCTGGAAGTAGCCCTTGTGGAAGTCGACGGTGACGCTATCGGCTGCGTCGATGCCGCGCAGACGGTGTCGCTGCGTGGGCGAGAGCAGCAGGATACCCCCGTACGCGGCGTCGACATGCAAGTGCACCCCAGCGTGGAGGCAGACCTTGGCGATGGTCTCTAGCGGATCGATGGTGCCGCGGTCGGTTGCCCCAGCGGTGGCCACGACGGCCATCGGCGTGTAGCCGTCCGCCACGTCGGCCGCGATGCGCCGGGCGAGATCAGCCGGGTCGAGTCGGTGTGCGGCATCCGAGTCGATAGTGATGACGGCGGTATCCGCAAGCCCAAGGAGGTGGGCAGCGCGCAGCACGGAGTAGTGGGCGTGGCTGCTGGTGTAGAGGCGCAACTGGGAAAGTCCCTGCACGCCCTGGGCGCCCAGCGCCTTTTCGCGCGCAATATAGAGCGCCTGCAGGTTGGATTGCGTACCACCGGAGGTAAAGACCCCGCGGGTGCGGGAATGCGGGTCTTGCGGCCAGCGCAGCTTGCGCGCGAAGAACTCGAGGAGGTGGCCTTCGATTGCGGCGGCACTCGAGGCCTGATCCCAGCTTTCGACCGCGGTGTTAACTGTGGTGGCGAGCAGGTCCGCGCCCACGGCGGTGGCGGTGATCGGACAGTTGAGGTGGGCGATGTAGCGCGGGTGGTGGTACCACACGGCGTGGTCGAGCCAGAGTTCGCGAAGCTCAGCCAACGCGGCGTCAAATGTACCAATTGGGTGCTCGAGGTCAACGCGTGTGACGGCCGCTGCTGTCTCATGGGCGTTGCGACCGGAGCGTGGCGCGTCGCCCTCGGCGAGATACTGCGTGAGGGTGTGCTGGCTGTGGTGGATGATTGTGTTTAATGCAGTCGGATCGGCTCCTACGAAGGAATCGACGAACGGGGCCGGTCTCTCCTGACGAATTTTGTGCATGTTAGGAGACGCTAACATAAGTTAGGCTACGGTAAAAGTATCTAATGAAAAGTGGTGCTGCGCGCGGGCATGCTGCTGTTATCCGTGGTCACGGCGGGATGTGTTTGCTGCACCGGCTCGGGGAAGGGTGTGAAAGCGCTGGTCTGATGCGCAGTGCGCGGGGTCGACAGCCGAGGTCTCGGGCGTAGCAGGAGTGGCACAGGGGTGAGTGCAAAGAATGGGCGTGCGGTGCATTTTCTACGGGTTAGTTGCGGGCGCAGGGCGGGGCGAGGTCGGGGTGTAAAAACGCGTCTTTCGCTCCGGGCAAGGCTGAGGCGGGATAAATTAATTCTTGTAGACCTTTTGTGTGGCGGTGGCCATACAGCAAACCGTGTGGCCGCGAGCCAAGAGGCTTAGGCTAGAAAACATGAAGACAGCATTGCTTGTAGGTGGCGGCCTGATCGGTTTCTCGTTTGCCCAGCGCTTCGTCGACGCGGGGTGGCAGGTGCGCATGACGGACGTGCGCGCAGAACTCGCCGACGCGGCCACAGGCCCGTTCGAGTCCAACCGCTTGGGCGGCGGCCCCGAGGGCATCAAGTCGATTATCGAACATATCGCGGGAGCTTGGGACACCGAGCTTGTCGCCGGAGTGCCCGACATGTCGCATCTCGACGAGGTGTACGCGCAAGTCGATGCCGCCTACGGCAACGACGCCGAGACCTTCGAGTCCGGCACCCGCCGCCGCAATGCGCTGCTGCGCGGGTTCCTCGACGTGCGCGCTGCACACTAGCGCTTACTCGGCGCGGAGTTATTCGGGGCGCAGGATGCGCTGGGCGACCTCGACATCAGGGTTCGCCGTGCGCAGGGCGTCGAGGATGTCATCGGCCGCCAGGCGCAAATCGTCGTCCGTGAGCGGATCCAGAGCCTCGAGGATATAGAGCACGCTGGTGATCTCCGGCGTGGGCTGGACTCGGTGCTCGGGCCGGAAGCGCCGCGCGGCACTACCCGCGGCATCGCGCACGGTAGCGGTTCCTACCTCGATGCGCACTGGGCCCTCGAAGCCATCGAGGGCAAACGTCGTGATCGGCAGCTCGAAACGGCGGGCGACGGCGTTGCCGAGGGCAACCACGGGGGCATCGGAAGGCTGGGCGCCCAGCTCAAAAAGCGCGGGATCGAGCCCGGCGTTCTGCCACGCCGTGCGCCACGCGGCGACATGGGGCTGGAACGCTGACGGGGCGGCGGGGGTGTCGGCAGCCGGGGAAGTGACGTTGCGTGCGGTGATGAGCAGCGCGCGGTAGTCGGGGCGCGGGGTGTCCAGCTCGACGTTGACGAGGAAATCGATAAGGCTCATTTCAGGTCTCCCGAGTAGAGGTTGAAGCGGTCGCCGCGTGCGAAGCCGACGAGCGCCATGCCGGTTTTGCGGGCAGTGTCCACGGCGAGCGAGGAGGCTGCCGATACCGCCACGAGCTGGCCGAAGCCCGCCATCGCAGCCTTCTGCACGAGCTCGAAGCTGGCGCGCGAGCTCATCACGAGGATGAGATCGCTGGCCGGAAGCAAGCCCTCCATGAGCAGGTGGCCGATGACCTTGTCCGCGGCGTTGTGGCGGCCGACGTCTTCGCGGATGACTACCGGTTCGCCCGCGAGGGTAAACGCGCCGGCAGCGTGGATTCCGCCGGTTTTGCGGAATTCCTTCTGGGCGGCCCGTAGCTTCTCTGGCAACTGGACTACCAGCTGTGGATCTACAGGGATCTGCGGGATGGGGTAGCGCGACTGCTTTGTCATCGCCGCAATGGATGATGTACCGCATACGCCGCAGGCAGACGTCGTCGTAGTCAGGCGGAGATCGCTCAAACTCAGCGGCGTATTCTTCACCAGATCTAGGTCCAGTAGGTTATAGGTATTCATGCCTTGGGCGGTGGCACCTGAACAGTAGCGGGCTGTGGTGACATCGGAAAGCGCAGCGATATGCCCCTCGGAGTGGAGGAACCCGTGTGCCAGCTCGATATCGTGGCCTGGGGTGCGCATGGTGGTGGTGATGGTCTGTCCGCCCACGCGAATCTCAAGCGGTTCCTCGCCAGCAACGGTATCGGCGCGGGTATCAACCTGCGCGTGTTCACCCAGGCGGACCTTAGTGACAGCAAAGGTAGCATTCTTGCGGCTGGCCATTATTTCAACGCTTCCTCGTGTGGTTCGAGTTTTAATAGTTGCGCGGCTTCTTCACGCCACTGGTGGGCGGTGCGGATCGAACCATCGTTATCGGTACTCATCTAACTATTCCTCAATCATGTGGCGCTGTATTCGACAATAATGAATGTCGGGGTTCTATTTGGAAAACCGCAGGATATACCGTAGGATATTTCGGCGTGCCTGCGGTTCACCCGGTATGCACGCAAAGTTTATTGTATTTGCGTGTTGAACTGGCAAAACGCAGAGCCGAAAAAGAATTGAACATCAACTTTGTTGTAGGCCCCTCGCCGGCTACAGCGGACCGTTGTCTGAATCAAAGGGTGGCGAGCGCCTTGCGGTATTGACCGTGAGGAGCGTGAGTAGCCCGAAATCACACGGAAAACGCTTTGGTGAGCACGGGAACCGCAACGAGAAAGGTACACGGTCACTCATATGACTATGACTGATCCTATTGCCGACATGCTGTCGCGCGTGCGTAACGCAAGTAACGCACACCACGACGTCGTGTCGATGCCTACCTCCAAGTTGAAGGCAAACATTGCTGACATCTTGAAGCAGGAAGGCTACATCGCTGACTACACCGTTGAGGGCCACACTCTGTCCCTCGAGCTGAAGTACAACAACCGCGAGCGTTCCCTGTCTGGTCTGCGTCGCGTGTCTAAGCCGGGTCTGCGTGTGTATGCAAAGTCCACCGAACTGCCACAGGTCTTGGGCGGCCTGGGCGTGGCTATCATTTCCACGTCCCACGGTGTGCTGACTGACCGTCAGGCTGAGGAGAAGGGCGTAGGCGGAGAAGTTCTCGCCTACGTCTGGTAAAGGGAGGTTTGACACATGTCTCGAGTCGGTCTAGCACCGATCGCCGTACCAAACGGCGTCGAAATCAACATCAACGGCCAAGACGTTGAGGTCAAGGGTCCTAAGGGTGCCCAGAGCGTAAACGTTCCGGATCCGATCACCATCAACGTGGAAGACGGCATCTTGACCGTTTCCCGCCCTGATGATCACCGCAAGCACCGTGCACTGCACGGCCTGTCCCGCTCGCTGCTCAACAGCGCCGTCATCGGCGTGACCGAGGGCTTCACCATCAAGATGGAAATCTTTGGTGTCGGCTACCGTGTGCAGCAAAAGGGCCAGGACCTGGAATTCAGCCTGGGCTATTCCCACCCGATCCTCATCAAGGCTCCGGAGGGAATCACCTTCGCAGTGGACGGCAACACCAAGCTGTCCATTACCGGTATTGACAAGCAACTAGTCGGACAGATCGCCGCTAATATCCGTCGCCTGCGTAAGGACGATCCTTATAAGGGCAAGGGTATTCGCTACGAAGGCGAGCAGATCCGTCGCAAGGTCGGAAAGACGGGTAAGTAAGCAATGGCAAACACTGAAAACACGAAGCGCACTCCAGTCGGCAAGGACATTTCTTCTCGTCGTCGCGAAGCACGCGCACGCCGCCACTTCCGTATCCGTAAGACCCTGCGTGGCACCCCTGAGTCCCCGCGCTTGGTCCTTCACCGCTCTTCGCGCCACATGCACGTCCAGGTCATCGATGACCTGGCAGGCCACACCCTGGCTTCCGCATCCTCCATGGAAGCGGACATCCGTGCACTCGAGGGCGATAAGAAGGCAAAGGCTGCCAAGGTGGGCGAACTGATTGCTGAGCGCGCCAAGGCCGCTGGCATTGAGCAGGTCGTCTTTGACCGCGCAGGCTACAAGTACCACGGCCGCGTCGCTGCGCTGGCAGACGCCGCACGTGAAGGTGGTCTGAAGTTCTAATGATCATCGTCAACGGAAACATCAACGGAAGGATCGCGTAATGTCGGACCGTGAACAGCGTGACGGCGGACGCTCCGCCGAGAACAACAAGAACAACCGCGGCGGCAACGGCCGTCGCAACGATCGTCGTAACCAGCAGGACAACGAGCGCGATAAGTACATCGAGCGCGTTGTGACCATCAACCGCGTCTCCAAGACCGTTAAGGGTGGCCGCAACATGTCCTTCACCGCTCTCGTCGTCGTTGGTGACGGCCAGGGCCAGGTAGGCGTTGGCTACGGCAAGGCTAAGGAAGTTCCGGCTGCAATCCAGAAGGGTGCAGAAGAGGCTCGCAAGAACTTCTTCCGCGTACCTATGGTTGCCGGCACCATCACCCACCCGGTAGAGGGTCGCGACGCAGCGGGCATCGTCATGATGAAGCCTGCCGCTCCTGGTACTGGTGTCATCGCCGGCGGTGCTGCTCGTCCGGTGCTCGAATGCGCTGGCGTGCAGGACATTCTGTCGAAGTCCCTGGGCTCCGACAATGCACTCAACGTCGTCCGCGCTACCGTGGACGGCCTCAAGCAGCTGGTCCGCCCCGAAGAGGTTGCCGCACGCCGTGGCAAGTCCATCGAAGAGGTCACCCCGGCCCGTATGCTGCGCAAGCGCGCAGGTCAGGAGGCATAAACAATGGCTCTGAAGATTACACAGGTAAAGGGACTGGTGGGCACCAAGCCGAACCACCGCAAGAACATTGAGGCCCTGGGCCTCAAGCGCATCGGTCAGTCCGTTGTTAAGCAGGACACTCCGATCATTCGCGGCATGGTTCACAAGGTTCGCCACCTGGTCACCGTCGAAGAAGTGGCAGGGGAGTAAACCATGGCTGATATCATCAAGCTGCACGACCTGCGCCCAACCGCAGGAGCAAATAAGCCCAAGACCCGCGTCGGCCGCGGTGAGGCATCCAAGGGTAAGACCGCTGGTCGCGGTACCAAGGGTACCGGCGCTCGTAAGCAGGTTCCCGCTGCTTTCGAGGGTGGACAGATGCCCATCCACATGCGTCTGCCTAAGCTCAAGGGATTCAAGAACCCGAACCACGTTGAGTACCAGGTTGTTAACGTGGCTGACTTGGCTGAGAAGTTTGCCGAAGGCGGCGACATCACCGTCGCTGACATCGCTGCTGCTGGCCTCGTCCGCGCTAACCAGCCGGTCAAGGTTCTGGGCAGCGGCGACATCAACGTTAAGTTGAACGTCACCGCAGACAAGTTCTCCAAGTCCGCTGTAGAAAAGATTGAGGCTGCTGGCGGTTCCGCCAACACCAAGTAATCTGGACTAGAGAATAGCTACACCCCCTTTCCTCGCACCTAGCGTGCGGGGCGAGGGGGTGTAGTCGATCTCTGCCGCTGTCATCTCCGCCGGATAACGCGAAGACCGCGCAGGTAGCCCAGACCAATTAGTTGCCTGCGCGCGCCGTGGAATCAGCTCGAGATCGTATTCAAGATATAGAAGAAGGGTGGAACGCTCGTGAAAGCGTTCCACCCTTCAGTGATTGTGGGACCGTCTTAAGCCTCGTCCACGGTCTTTTCAAAGAGTCCGGGGAAGCGGTCGTCCGGGTCCGTTACCGCCTTGATGGCATCCGGGAGCTTTCCGCCATAGAGCTCTTCGAACCTCTCGCGGGAGTAGAAGGCCTCGGAATACAGCGACTTGTGGCCGCCCAAGTCATTGACCTTTTCTTCAATGACACGGTTGAATGCGCCATTGCCCGGGGCACTGGGATCGACGTGATCGCCATCCACGCCGGACCAGAAGCCAACGTTGACCCACGTCTTTCCGGGACGCAGCGGATAAAGCGGCCAGGGGTCCTTGGCCTCGGCGGCAATATCGCCGGTGCCCACGAGCTCGCCCACGACATCGCGCAGGCGGATGGGGCACAGCCACACAGGCTGGATATCGGAGGCTTGGAAGAACCAGTGGAGAAACTCCGGAAGGTTTTCCGGGGTGACCTCAATATCTTGCACGACGCGCTCAGCGCGCGGCTTGCCGTGCGGCTTTTTGATGAAGTTGTACTCCAACTCGTACTTGCGGTCCAAACGCACTAGCTTCCAATAGAAGGAGCTGCGGCGCAGCTCGCGCGGCCATACCTTGCGGACCTTGGGGTTTTGGGCGCCAAACGCGCGTGAGCACCAGAACCAGTCAGTATCCCAGCGCCAGATATAGTCGCGGATGGCAAGACGGTCGCGCCGCATGCCTTGGGCGTGCTGCAGGCTGCGGTAGTAGATCTTATCCCGCGTGTAATCGGAGGTAGGGCCCTCCTCATCGGTAAAGCGGGCAAAGACGAGGTAAGCCTCGTCCTCAGAAAAGACCACGCCGTCTAGCCCATCGACGGTCTCACCCTCGTGGGTGTGGTGAACGGAGACATCGGCAAGCACGCGGCTCGCCTCTTCTACCGAGTGGAAGCGCTGCTCGCGCAGCTCCACGTAGGGAGGCACGGGCTCGAGCTCAATCTTGAGGCGTACCGCGTAGCCCAAAGAACCATAGGAATTGGGAAAGAGGCGGAAGAGATCGACGTTCTCCTCGCGCGAGCAGGTAAGGATCTCGCCGGTGCCGGTGAGGATATCCATCTCGATGACGGACTCGTGCGGTAGACCGTTGCGGAAGCTGGTGGACTCCACGCCCATGCCGGTCACAGCGCCACCTAGGGTGATGGTCTTCAGCTGCGGCACTACAAACGGCATGAGGCCGTGCGCCAGGGTGGCATCGACCAAATCCTCGTAGGTACACATACCCTGCACATCGGCGGTGCGGGCGAGGGGATCGATTTCGATGACCCCGCCCAATCCGGAGACATCGAGGCCTACCTGATTCTCGCTGCGGCCGCGGAAGAGGTTAGAGGTCTTCTTGGCCAGGCGCACGCGCTTGCCAGCGGGAACCTCGCGGAAGCTGCGTAGCAGGGTGTCTACGCCTGCGCGGTGGGCATGCCAGCCCACGGGCTCGATGCGCACGGCGTCGACTGGGCGTGGTTGCAGGGCAGAAACGCGCTCGCGCAATTGGTCCAAAAGGGTCATAGTGGGCTCCTTTTAAAAGCGGCTGTCTTCCCACCACCGGCGCTCAGGCACGCCGGCGCGGGAGCCGGCCTCACCGAGCTTGATGCCCAAGAAGTGGTAGAGGTTAATGATATTGCGTTCGAAGCCCCACTCCGAGCCGGCCATGTAGATGCCGTAGAGGCGAGCGGTGGGCAGGCCGACCAGATCGCAGGCCTCCTCCCAGTTTTCCTTCAAGTTCTCGCACCATTCGTGCAGGGTGCGCATGTAATCAAAGCGCAGGGACTCGGTGTGGAAGACCTCGAAGCCATTGTCCTGCATGGCCTTGGTGACGTTGCCAGAGCCGGTGAGCTCGCCATCGGGGAAGATGTAGCGGTCAATGAACCCGCCCTTGGGCGTCTTGTGGTTATCCGGGTAGGTGATGTTGTGGTTCAACATCAGCCCGCCGACCTTGAGCTTGCTGTACATGAACTTGAAGAAGTCATCGTAGTTCTGCACGCCGATGTGCTCGATGATGCCGATGGCGGAGATGGCATCGAAGCCTTCTTCTTTGACATCGCGGTAGTCCATGAAGCGGATCTCGGCCAGATCCTGCATGCCTTCTTCTTCGATCTTCTTTTGGCCCCATTCGGCCTGCTCTTGCGACAAGGTCACGCCGATGGATTTCACGCCGCGGCGTGCAGCGTAGCGCACCATGCCGCCCCAGCCACAGCCCACATCCAGGTGGGTGTCACCTTCCTTTAGGCGCAGCTTGTCAAAGATGAGCCGGTACTTGTTTTCCTGCGCTTCCTCCAAAGTGGCATCCGGGGTGGGGAAGTAGGCGCAGGTATAAGTCATGGAATCGCCCAAGAAGAGCTCGTAGAAGTCATTGCCCACGTCGTAGTGATCAGAAATGACGTCGGCATCGCGCTCCTTGGAGTGCTTAGACAGGCCATCGTGGAGCTTACGGCGCAGCCAAGAGGCGCGCTCTACCTCAGGCACCGGCTGGATGTGGAAGGCGCCCATGGAAGCCAGCGAACGAATCACGCGCGCCATATCCTTAGCACTGGGCTTTTCGAACTTGTCATACATGGCGTGCAGGGCATTGAAGACGCCGTACGGGTGGGCAGGGTGCTCACCTTCTACAGAGATGCCATCAGTGACATAAGCGCGGGCGAATCCGACATCGCCTGGGTGGGTGGCGATATAAGCAAGTCCGCCAAGGCTATTGATGGTGACCTTGTACTCGGCATCGGCAGGGCCGGTGGCCGAGCCATCAAAAGCCTCCCAGCGGAAGGGGTTGGGACTAGGGATGAAGACGTCGATGATCTCAGCAACGGTCATCGGCGTGAATTTTTTGCTCATTCAGACTTCTTTCGCAATGTTGGGTTCACACCAATAACGACCTTGGTGTTTAGGGATCGCAAGGCCGAAATATTACGGGTAGAAAATTGCGCGGGGCAATAATTAACATGGTAAACCCCTAGTGGAATAAGCGCGAAAGAAAAGGCAATCATTGTCACATAATGCGGGTTAGATGTGGCGCGCAGATATTTGGCTGGTAGGGTTATGGGGTCAAAAGTGTTCCACCGTTCCTTTGGGACTCCTTGTCTTTACTTCTTAACGCCAAGTGAGAAAGACGCGGAGCCCTGAGGGGGCCAACGAGTGTCCACCTCCGTGTGTTGCTGCAATAAGAATCCTGAAGATTCGCGCGTGGCAGTGACAGCGGTAGGCCAGGAGGATTTTGTAGTGTCCGCCATTTTGCAGGCTTTTAAGGATGCCGACCTACGCAAGAAGATCGTCTTCACCATCGTGATGATCATTGCGTACCGCATCGGTGCACAGATCCCGTCGCCGGGTGTAGATTACGCGTCAATTGCAGGACGCCTGCGTCAGCTGACAGAAGAATCCGGAGACCTGTACTCCGTGATTAACCTGTTTTCTGGTGGCGCCTTATTGCAGCTGTCGATCTTCGCCATCGGCATCATGCCCTACATTACGGCTTCCATCATCGTGCAGCTGCTGACCGTGGTCATCCCGCGCTTTGAGCAGCTAAAGAAGGAAGGCCAGTCTGGGCAAGCGAAAATGACCCAGTACACCCGCTACCTCACGCTCGCCTTGGCGCTGCTGCAATCCTCCGGCATCGTCGCATTGGCGGATCGCGAGCAGCTGCTGGGCCAGGGCGTGCCGGTCTTGGCGGAAGACCGCAACTTCTTCACCCTGATCCTGCTTGTGGTGACGATGACCTCCGGTGCCGTCCTCGTGATGTGGATGGGTGAATTGATTACGGAAAAGGGCATTGGCAACGGCATGTCCCTGCTCATTTTCGCCGGTATTGCGACACGCCTGCCTACCGATGGCATGAACATCCTGCAAAACAACGGCGGCATGGTCTTTGCCATGGTGCTGGCCGGTCTCATTGTTCTGGTCGTCGGCATTACCTTCATCGAGCAGGGCCAGCGCCGCATTCCGGTGCAATACGCCAAGCGCATGGTGGGACGACGCCAGTACGGTGGTTCTTCCACCTACCTGCCGCTCAAGGTCAACCAGGCCGGCGTTATCCCGGTCATCTTCGCCTCCTCGCTTATTTACATGCCGGTGCTGATTACGCAGATCGTTAACTCCAGCTCCGTGCACACTCCGGATAACTGGTGGCAGCGCAACGTTATTGCGCACCTGCAGGCACCGTCGTCCTGGCAGTACATCGTCTTGTACTTCCTGCTGACCATCTTCTTCGCGTACTTCTACGTCTCGGTGCAGTACGACCCCGCCGAGCAAGCCGATAACATGAAGAAGTACGGTGGCTTCATCCCAGGCATCCGCCCGGGTCGCCCCACCGCGGAGTACCTCGGCTTTGTCATGAACCGCCTGCTGAGCGTCGGTGCCCTGTACTTGGCGTTGATCGCCATCCTGCCGAATATCCTGCTGGACCTTGGCGTTGGTCACTCTTCTGCCAACGGCACCTCCGCCTTTGGCGGTACGGCCATCTTGATTATGGTCTCCGTGGCCTTGACCACGGTCAAGCAAATTGAATCCCAACTTCTCCAATCCAACTACGAAGGACTACTAAAATAATGCGTCTTGTACTTCTCGGCCCTCCCGGTGCTGGCAAAGGCACCCAAGCAGCAATCCTGAGCGAAAAGCTCGGCGTCCCGCACATCTCCACCGGTGACCTCTTCCGCGCCAATATTGGCGAGGGCACCCCGCTGGGCGTTGAGGCGAAGTCCTATATCGATGCCGGAAAGCTCGTGCCTACCGATGTCACCGCGCGCATGGTAGAAGAGCGCCTCAGCCAAGACGACGCCAAGAATGGCTTCCTCTTGGACGGTTTCCCGCGCACCACCGAGCAGGCAGACATCCTGGAAGAGCTGTTGTCCAAGAAGGGCGAAAAGCTCGACGGCGTATTGAACTTCGAGGTTTCTGAGGACGTCGTTGTCGAGCGCATGATGGCCCGCGGCCGCGCCGACGATAATGAAGAAACCATCCGCACCCGCCTGGGCGTCTACCGCGAGGAGACCTTCCCGCTCATCGAGCACTACGGCGATGCCATCATCCCCATCAAGGCAGAAGGCTCCGTGGAAGAGATCAACGCCCGCGCCATGGAAGCGCTGGGCAAGTAATGGCTTTTCGGCGCCGCACCAAGCGTATTCCCGCCCGCACCGCAGGCGAGCTGGATGCCATGCAGGCGGCTGGCGAGATCGTCGGCAAGGCGCTGCAAGCAGTTCGCGCCGCCGCGGCGCCGGGAGTGAGCACGCTGGAGCTCGATGCGGTGGCGGAACAGACCATCCGCGAAGCCGGTGCCACCCCTACCTTTAAGGGCTACGAGGGCTTTCCGGGCTCCATTTGTTCCTCCGTTAATGATGTCATCGTGCACGGCATCCCCGATGCTAAAACAGTGCTTGCCGATGGCGACCTCCTCTCCATCGACTGCGGTGCCACGCTCGATGGGTGGGTAGGAGATAGCGCGTGGTCCTTTCCCATCGGTGAACCGGACCCGGACGTTGCGGCGTTGAACGCGGCGACCGAGTGGGTGCTCATGGAAGGACTGCAAGCGATGGTCCCGGGCAACCGCCTCACGGATGTTTCCCACGCCTTGGAGCAGGCAACCTACCGCGCCGAAGAAAAGTTTGGCGTGTCCCTCTATATCGTGGACGGTTATGGCGGCCATGGAATTGGCCGGACCATGCACGAAGAACCCTATTTGGAAAATGAGGGAAAGCCTGGCCGCGGGCCCCTCATTCAGGAAGGCTCTGTGCTAGCCATCGAACCCATGCTCACCTTGGGCACCGTCGATAGTGCGGTGCTGGAAGATGATTGGACGGTGGTCACGCTGGATGGCTCGACTGCCGCCCATTGGGAGCATACGGTAGCCGCGACGGCGGACGGCCCCCGCATTCTCACTAGGCGCTCCTGATAAACATTCCTAGAAATCGCCTCTTAAACTAGGCGATAATCCCCTGAAAGGTTTATACTCACCACTATGTCTAAATTCAGCCTCCGCAAGTTAAGTGCCACCGTTGCTGCACCAGCAGTGGCTGGTGTCATGGCATTGAGCACCATTGCCGGCGCCCCGGCAGCTTCTGCTCAGCAACTCCCTAATCTTGATCAGCTCACCGCGCATGCCCAGCAGCAGGTTGATAACTTCCAGGGCCAGACCCGTGACCAGGCATGGCAGACCCGCACTGACATCCTGGACCAGGCTGAGAAGTACGCCCCAGAATTGGCGCCGAATGTGCAGTCCGCAGTGGACAGCGCACTGGAGTTCCTTTCCCCGGGCCTCGTAGCGCAGAAGAACGAGGAAGCACGCCAAGCTCGCGAGGATGCTGAGCGTGCACACGCACAGCAGATTGCGGAAGAAAAGGCGAAGGCTGAAGAAGCGGCACGCCGTGCGGAGGAGCAGCGCCGCGCCAACGAATTCGACCGCGGCTCCTGCCCAGCAGACGCCAAGATCTGCGTCGACCTTGATGGACGCCGCACCTGGCTGCAGGAAGGCGGCGATGTTTCCTACATTTCCCCATCCATGTCCGCTGGCATGGTGGGCGAGGAAACCCCGCGCGGTACCTTCCACGTCAACCGCAAGGTGAAGGACGAAATCTCCCGCGAGTTCAACAACGCGCCGATGCCTTACTCCATCTACTTCACCAACAACGGCCACGCTTTCCACTTGGACAACACCAATGTTGACTCCAACGGTTGCGTCCACCTGCCGTACGATGCAGCGGTTCGCTACTGGAACGACGTCCAGATTGGTGACAAGGTTTACATCTACTAATTCGGTATAGTTCACCGCGTGAGTGCACCCCGCCCTCGTGCTTAGTTCCGAAAGCTGGAACCGAGTACGAGGGTATTTTTAGTATTCTGCTGCAGGTTGGGAAATTAGGAAAGTGCGTGCGGTTTGGAAATCGTGTCGCTGCAGCGTATGCTGGTTTGACGGTGTATGGCGCCAGTAGGTCTGGTTGGCTTGCACCACCGCAGTAGACAACAAACATGCAGGTGACAGGTACTTGTCTGTCACCAGAAAAGTAGAGGTTATGGCTAAGGAAGGCGCAATTGAGGTAGAGGGTCGCATCGTCGAGCCTTTGCCAAACGCAATGTTCCGTGTCGAGCTCGACAATGGGCACAAGGTTCTTGCACACATTTCCGGTAAGATGCGTCAGCACTACATCCGCATCCTCCCGGAGGATCGCGTCGTCGTAGAGCTGTCTCCTTATGACCTGACCCGCGGACGCATCGTCTACCGCTACAAGTAAACACAGTCAGCCTCCTCACCCAAGGGCGAAGCACGGCTTTGTCCTGTACACCTCAGGCTACGGTGGCCTGAGCCCGCACTGGTAAGCAACCCAAGGATTCCCGGCACGGTCCGGGCGAAGCGTTGCATGGAGCGGGACGGATGGGGAGAAAACCGCCGTAACAACCCGAAAGGACACGCCTTATGGCACGTCTAGCTGGTGTTGACCTCCCACGCAATAAGCGTATGGAGGTCGCTCTCACCTACATCTACGGCATCGGTCCAACCCGTGCCAAGGAATTGCTAGAAAAGACTGGCATTTCTCCTGACCTGCGCACCGACAACCTGGAAGATGAACAGGTTTCGGCACTGCGTGACGCAATTGAAGGTTCCTGGAAGGTAGAGGGTGACCTCCGCCGCCAGGTTCAGGCTGATATTCGTCGCAAGATTGAAATCGGAAGCTACAAGGGTCTGCGCCACCGTCGCGGTCTGCCGGTACGCGGTCAGCGTACGAAGACCAACGCGCGTACTCGTAAGGGCCCGAAGAAGACGATCGCAGGAAAGAAGAAGTAGTTCATGCCTCCAAAGACTCGTTCCGGCGCACGCCGTTCCGGCCGTCGCGTCGTCAAGAAGAATGTGGCTCTGGGCCACGCATACATCAAGTCCACCTTCAACAACACCATCGTCTCGATCACCGATCAGACCGGTGCTGTTATCTCCTGGGCATCCTCTGGCCACGTTGGCTTCAAGGGTTCCCGTAAGTCCACTCCGTTCGCTGCGCAGATGGCCGCTGAAAGCGCCGCACGCAAGGCAATGGACCACGGCATGAAGAAGGTTGACGTATTCGTTAAGGGTCCGGGCTCCGGCCGCGAGACCGCCATCCGTTCCCTGCAGGCTGCAGGCCTCGAGGTTTCCTCGATCACGGATGCAACTCCACAGCCGCACAACGGCTGCCGTCCGACCAAGCGTCGCAAGGTTTAAGGGAAGGAAAGAGGTAAGAAAATGGCTCGTTACACTGGCCCCGCTACCCGCGTATCCCGCCGTCTTCGCGTCGACTTGGTCGGCGGAGACATGGCATTCGAGCGCCGCCCGTACCCTCCGGGACAGGCTGGCCGCAACCGCATCAAGGAATCTGAGTACCTGCTGCAGCTCCAGGAGAAGCAGAAGGCAAAGTACACCTACGGTGTGCTGGAGCGTCAGTTCCGCCGCTACTACACCGAGGCTAACCGCCTCCCAGGCAAGACCGGTGACAACCTGGTCATCCTTCTGGAAACCCGCCTGGACAACGTAGTCTACCGCGCAGGTCTGGCACGCACCCGCCGCCAGGCTCGCCAGCTCGTTTCTCACGGTCACTTCACCGTGAACGGCAAGAACATCAACATCCCGTCCTACCGGGTTACGCAGTACGACATCATCGATGTCCGCCCGCGTTCCCAGAAGATGGAATGGTTCGAAGACGCTCAGGACGCTCTTATCGATGCCAACGTACCGGCATGGTTGCAGGTCGTTCCTGATACGCTGCGCATCCTCGTGCACCAGTTGCCCGAGCGCGCTCAGATCGACATTCCGCTGCAAGAGCAGCTCATCGTCGAGCTTTACTCGAAGTAAACTGTTATACCGCACGGCCCTTCAAGGCCACGCGGTCCATCAGGAATCTTCAACCTCAAGATTTTTACCCCCTCTACCGGCGTCAAATAGCGGTCGCCGAAAAGGAGAATTGCAATGCTCATTTCCCAGCGTCCTCAGCTCACCGAGGAATTCATCGACTCGTCTCGTTCGAAGTTCGTCATCGAACCGCTCGAGCCGGGCTTTGGCTACACCCTCGGTAACTCGCTGCGTCGCACCCTGCTGTCGTCCATCCCAGGCGCAGCGGTAACCTCCATCAAGATTGATGGTGTGCTCCACGAGTTCACCACCATCAACGGTGTGAAGGAAGACGTTTCCGAGATCATCTTGAACATCAAGAGCATGGTCCTGTCCTCCGACTCCGATGAGCCGGTGGTTATGTACCTGAGCAAGGAAGGCCCTGGTGATGTCACCGCGGGCGATATCCAGCCGCCGGCTGGCGTGGAGATCCACAACCCGGATCTGCACATCGCCTCGCTGAATGGCACCGCTAAGCTGGACATTGAGCTCGTCGTCGAGCGCGGCCGTGGCTACGTCCCGGCTACCGCAACCTCTGGGGAAATCGGCCGTATTCCAATCGACCAGATTTACTCCCCAGTGCTGAAGGTCTCCTACAAGGTCGAAGCTACTCGTGTTGAGCAGCGCACCGACTTTGACAAGCTGACCATCGACGTCGAAACCAAGAACTCGATTTCCGCCCGCGACGCCCTGGCTTCTGCCGGCGGCACCTTGGTCGAACTCTTCGGCCTGGCACGCGAGCTGAACAACGCAGCCGAAGGCATCGAGATTGGTCCCTCCCCGCAGGAGACCGAGTACATCGCCGCCTACGGCATGCCTATCGAGGACTTGAACTTCTCCGTTCGCTCCTACAACTGCCTGAAGCGTCAGGAAATCCACACCGTCGGCGAGCTTGCAGAATGCACCGAGTCCGACCTGCTGGATATCCGCAACTTCGGTCAGAAGTCGATTAATGAGGTAAAGATCAAGCTGGCTAACTTGAGCCTTGCTCTGAAGGACACCCCTGAGGACTTCGACCCCACCCAGCTCGAGGGCTACGACGCAGAAACCGGCGACTTCAAGGACCCGGCTGCGGACGATTCCGAGTAAAGAATCACCCTGAACTGCGGCACTCGTTGCCGCGCGCTCAACTTTTACCGCACACGAGGAGTAAACAATGCCTACCCCGAAGAAGGGTGCCCGTCTCGGTGGCTCCGCCAAGCAGCAAGCTCACATGCTGAGCAACTTGGCAGCTAGCCTGATCGAGCACGGCGCCATCAAGACCACCGATGCCAAGGCGAAGGTTCTTCGCCCGTACGTCGAAAAGATCATCACCAAGGCTAAGTCCGGCACCATCGCTGACCGCCGCGCAGTGCTGAAGCTCATCCCGCGTAAGGATGTAGTTTCCCACCTGTTCGACGAGGTCGGACCGAAGTTTGAGAACCGTGAGGGCGGCTACACCCGCACGATCAAGCTGGACAACCGCACCGGTGACAACGCCCCGATGTCCCAGATCTCCCTCGTTCTTGAGGAGACCGTGACCTCCGAGGCTAACCGCGCTACCCGCGCTGCCGCTTCCAAGGCCGCTGAAGCTGAAGAAGCTCAGGCAGACGAGGCTGCGGAGACCGAAGCTCCGGCCGAGGACACCGCTGCTGAGAACACCTCTGCTGAGGAGTCCGAGGAGAAGTAATCTCCCTCGGCCACTGAATTCGCGCAGGCCCTAACGCCCTGCGTGGATTGCAGTCCCTACTCGCAGATGTAGCGCATAATCGCCGCCTTCCCATTCTCTTTACGAAGAGACAGGGGAGGCGGCTTTTGTCGTTTTGAACTTGGAGCCTCAGGTACTTGGTCCCACCCCCCCTCGTCCCGCTCCCTCGTCCCGCTCCATCGCGCGGCTTCGCCATGCAGCGGACCACGCATCTTCCAATGCACGACGACACCTATGTACAACCTCCTACGCTCAACCTCCTATGCGCATCCTCCACTGCAATAACTGAGCAAATATGGCCTTCAGATATTGCATTTTCTGCTCAAAACGAACAGGGGAGGTGTAGCAGGAGAGGTTGCACATTTCGGGAACTCGCCGATGCCTCCGGTAGCATTAGGTCCACCATGACTGAAGCAGCAGCGATCGCAGATGAGGGACCAGCAGAAGGATTCGTTCGGCTCCGGTTAGATCTGGCCTATGACGGCACCGATTTTCACGGCTGGGCCAGGCAAAAGGGCGGACTGCGCACCGTCCAAGGCGTGCTCGAGGAGCAGCTAGCAATGATCGCTCGCACGGAGGTACCGCTGACGGTAGCTGGGCGTACGGATGCGGGCGTCCATGCTCGCGGGCAGGTGGCGCACGTGGATGTGCCGCAGGAGATGCTGGAGCAACGGTCCGTAGCAAATGATCCCGGGAAGTTGGTGCGCAGGCTTGCCAAGTTGTTGCCGGAAGACGTTCGGGTGCATGGCTGCGAGTTCGCGCCAGACAGTTTTGATGCCCGATTTTCCGCGCTGCGCAGGCATTATGTGTACCGGATAACCACTAGCCAGCGGGGTGCGTTGCCGACAAGGGCGCGCGATACGGCCGAATGGTTCAAACCGATAGATATCGATGCCATGCAGGACGCGGCCAACGTCTTGGTGGGCTTGCACGATTTTGCGGCCTTTTGCAAGGCCAAGCCAAATGCCACCACCATTCGCGAATTACAGGAATTTAGCTGGCGGGATGTATCGACGCAGGAGGAACCGCAGCTCTTTGAAGCCCGAGTGACCGCGGATGCCTTCTGCTGGTCGATGGTCCGGTCCTTAGTGGGTTGTTGCTTAAGTGTTGGGGAAGGCCGCAGGAACGTCGACTTCGCCGCGGCCTTGCTGCAGGAGACAAAGCGCTCCTCTCGCATCCCGGTGGCGCCGGCGAAGGGCCTGTCTTTAGTCCAGGTGGATTACCCGGAACCCAGCGAAATGTCCGCGCGGGCAGACGTGACGCGAGAAAAGCGCACCGTTCTGTGAGCACACGCTGCCAAGTGGCAGGGCCGTGGCGCCTGCGCTAGCCTGAGGTCTGGGTTTATTTAGACTTTTCGGGGAATTTTCGGGGGGAAATTCATGGCACGTCCATTGCCAACGACCAAGGCCCAAGTCTCGGGCCATAAATTTTTACGCCGCCGCGTGGAACACGGGCTCGTATTGGGCGATACCCGCATGATCCACGATCCGCTGGCCCGCCGCCGCAAGGCGATGATGTTCGGCGGAGTAGGCGTGGCCTTTTTGGCGGTCGGCTCTGGTCTTTTGGCCTGGTTGCAGCCGAGCCCGCAGCCAGGGGATGCGCCCATCGTGCGCTCGGAGCAGGGCCAGCTCTTCGTGGACGTCAACGATACGTATCACCCCGTCTACAATCTCTCTTCCGCGCGGATTATCGCCGGCGAGGCGGCCGAGGCACAGACCATTGGGGACGAGCATTTGCGCGAGGCCTCGTTAGGCACGCCGGTGGGGATTTCGGATGCGCCCGGGTATCTGGCTGCCCCGGGCGAGACACCGCAGCGCTCGTGGGCGGCGTGCCTTGCCGAGCACGATGAGCAGCCCGCGGATAATCTCACCAGCATCGATGGCCAACAAGTAGCCAAAGAAGAGGTCATCGTGGTGGCGGATCCGCCACAGGAGGGCTTTGGGGAGAAGCGCGCCGCGCTCGCAGAAACGGATGGTGTGCAGTGGCTGCTCACCGCGGACGGGCGCGTGCGCTTGCCCGATGCGCAGAGCACGGAGGGCCGGGTCATCCGCCGCGGGATTGGCATCGACGGGAGCACCCATTCCTGGCCCGTCCCCGCGGAGTTGCTCAATGCCTTTGCGGAGCAGCCGCCGCTTACGTTTCCCGATCCGCTGCCGGACATTATGGATACCGGGCAGGGTCAGTGGGCCCGGACGGACGACGGCGTCGCCGAGCTCTCCGCCACTCAGGCTGACATACTGGTTAGCTACGGTGCGACGCGCAAAGAAGCCTCACCACAAGAGGTAGGCGCGCTTGCCGATGCCCCCTTAAACTTCCGCCTGCCCGCCACCACCTTCGACTTCGTTGACCCAGATGAAGGCTGGATGTGTGCCGATAGCGACGGTGGGGCAGCGATGGTGACTGAGAACCCCGGAACGGTAGCGCTCGCCGGTGAAGGCGTAGCGGATCGTTTTGGTGGGCTATCGGCCGGAGGAGTTGGCGTGGATACCGGGCATGGCTATCACGTTGTCTCGCCGACGGGGCAGCGCCATGCGGTCGATAACAAAGAACTCTTGGAGGCCCTCGGCACTGGCATAGGAGCCGAGGTTCCGTGGGAAATCATCCGGCTTTTGCCAGAGGCCTCGCGCTTGGACCGAGACGAAGCACTACAGGTCAGCCGCTAGGCGGACTTGGGCCGGCGAAGCCCGCGGGCAACCGCCAGGCCGGTCAGCAGCAGGACTAACCCGCCGAGCACCCAACCGGCACGGCTCGCTGCGGAGGAGTGTTCCTCTTTGGTGGGTTGGATGGTGAGATCGCGCGCGGGTGCGGCGTACTCGCCATCGATATGGGTAAGGGCGGCGAGCGGATCGATGAAACCGTTGCCGGGTTCGCCGGCAGAGAGGAGCCGTTGGCGTATATCGGCAGCGCTGGCTTCTGGATAGCGCTCGGCTATTAAGGCGGCGGTGCCGCTGACTACCGGTGCTGCGAAGGAGGTGCCGTGGAACTGCGCCAGGGAATCCTCTTGGTTCTTTCCGTCTGCCCAGCCACCGGCGGGGTTCAGCGCTAACGGCACAAATCCGTGGGCGGATAGTTGTGGGCCATCGGCGGGCGTGAGCGAGTATTCTGCAAGTGCGTGGGCATCCTCTTGGGCGCTAATGGATAGTACGGTCGGTGAGTCCGCGGGAAAGACGTGGTCGCCTTCTTCGCAGGTACCGGAGGAAATATTGCCGGAGGCAGCGATGACTACGGCACCGGCATCTTCTGCGCGGTTAAGTGCCTCATCTAACCGGGAACTATCGATGCGTTGAGCGGTACTCTCTGGAACGCAGGATACGATGGAAATATTGATCACCCGGGCGTTGTCTTCCACGGCATGCTCGATGGCGCGGGCCAGCGTGTCGAGTGAACCGGTGGTGCTGTCTTCATCGGCGTCGCCGGCCGTGTCACCGTATTGGCGATAATGCGCGCTGGTTTGGCGGATGGCGCGGAGCTCGGCGCGCGGGGCGATGCCGATATCGTGGCCTGCGATGACGCCGGCTACGACGGTGCCGTGTAGGTCGCAATCCCGGTGCGGATCCGGTTCTTCCGGAGTGACCAGGTCCGCGCCTGTAGTAAGATTTGGCAGCTGATCGTGATGGGCAACCCCGGTATCGATGACGGCTACCGTTACACCTTGGCCCGTGGCAAAGGAGTGCAGTTGGGAGCGGTAGGCGCGCTGGTCCTCGGAAGGTTCTGGCGCTAGGGGAGATGGATGCGCGGTGGCGCATTCCCGGTCCGGTTCCCGCGCGCTTGCGATGGGAGCGGTCGGAGCTCCTGTGATGAAGCCTCCGGTTCCGGCGAGGACACATGCGGTAAGCGCGCAAGCAGTAATTCCAGAACTGCCGCTAAACCTAGGTAGTGCAAAAGAACGCCGTGAGTGAGTGTGGTGCATTATCCCAGCCCCCGAATGAGCTCGAAGATCCCGGCGAGGTGCGCGGCAAGCGGCAGGCAGGCGGCGATGGTCAGGGACTCAAGGCGTTCAAACCAGGCGATGGTCGTTGGTTCCACCTCGCTCATTTTGGCCGCCCACAGTGGGGCGCTGAGCATCGCGGCAAGCAGGAGAGTGGCGACCGCCGTCGGCGCCCAGGCGCCGGCAAGCCCATCGGCGGCAATCGCGTGCACGGCGCACAGACAGGCAGTGAGGCAGGCAACCATGGCAACGAGCATGAGCGCCCAGCTGGCAAGCACGCGACCGTGACGCGCGGCGTGCATGACCACCGTTCCGGCAACAGAGACGCAGAGCGTTTGGACGAAGCCGAGCCCGGTTAGACCGGTGCCGAAAAGCATGGCGATGCGAGAGCCGATGGTAGGAGCAGCGGACCCTGCGTCACCCACGGTGCCGTCTGTGGCTACGAGGGTGCCCGTGCCGGTGAAACTGAGCGCGATTAGCGCTGGAATGAGGCAAAGCGTGATTCCACAGCAGATGCCCTCGTAGGCGTACCCGGCGCGGGTGGCGCGATCGGCTACGTCGGGCTGGCGCTCATCCGAGACGGCGAGGTCTTGGCCCGCGGTGGGCAATTGCGGCACCTTGAGCCCCGCGGTGGCGATGGTCAGCGCGGGGGCGGTGGCAAGCAAAATGACTCCAGCGATAACGGTGCCCGCGGCCGCCGCGGTGCCGTGGCTCGTGCCGATGCCCGAATTGCCACTCAGTCCAGGAAGCAGGTAGCTCACGGCCGCTATGAGCACTAAGCCGGCGATGGTGAGCGCGCCAGAGGTTATCCGTACGGTGCTCAGCCGGGTGAGGTGGCAGGCTAATAAGGCCACGAGGAGGGTGGCGCTGGCGGTGAGGGCGGCATAGGGGGCATCGGCAAGCGCGGGCGAAATAAGCGCCCATCCGCTCGCCGCCCCTGCTGCCAGGGCGAGCATGACGAGGGATAGCGCGCGCGTCCACAGGGCGAGCACGAAGGCCGCGACGGCGAGCCCGGCGCAGGCCACCGCCGGGAGCGAGAGCACCCAGGCCACGGCGAAGGCAGCACCAAGCCCAGTCCACGCCCAGACGATCGGGATGGCGCAAGTGGTGTCGTCGTGGCTTTGGGCTGCAAGGGATTCGGCGGCATCGCGGATGACGGGCGCGGGCCGCTCCTCGCGCGGGGCGAGCACCAGGATGGAGCCTTCCGCAAGCGGCGTGGCGGCAAGCGGTGCGGTGAAGTCGATGGTGCGCCCAGATGCCGTGCTGGCGCGCCACGGCGAGGCGATCGCGGGTGCATCGACAAGGTCAGTAAGTTCTGCCATGAGCTCGCCCAGGCTGGAGCTTAACGGCAATGCCACGTCTGCTTCCTTGTGAAAGGAATCAGCGTGGATGCGGATGGTAAGGCGCAGGTGATGCGCCGTTGGAGCGGTCATAATTCCCCCGAATTGTCTCATGATTGTGGGCGTCCCCCTTGCCCAATGTCACATATTGTGGCTTACTGGTGGCGTCGTGTCCACCGCAGCGCGGGGAATCTTGGCAGGGGGCCAAGAGCGCTAAGCGTGTGGATCGGGGGAGGATTTTACCCATGCTTGGGATCGGGGAAACCCACATCGTGGAGCCATTGACCGTGCCGCTCAGGGACGCGCCACCGCCGCTTCCCACCGGCACCATCGAGTCAGAAGAAGTTCCAGAAGCGGTGCGCCCACAGCCGGTGCGCTTGGTGCGCTTGCTACTGCCCATCGTGATGATTGCCGCAATGTTGGGCATGGTGGCGCTGATGGTGCTGGGCGCGGGCGACTCGCGGCATATCAGCCCGGTATCCCTGATGTTTCCGCTCATGATGCTGGCCAGCATGGCCATGATGTTTGGGCCGCAAAATAGCGGGCAGGACCCGGATGAAACCCGGCGGACCTACTTGCGTCACATTAAGGCGCTGCGGGAAAAGGCCCTGGACAATGCCGGTGCGCAGCGCGCGCACGAGCTGTACCGGCACCCGGATCCGGCGGGGCTGGAACCGCTGGTGGGCTCGCGGCGCATGTGGGAGCGTGGGCCTGATGATCCGGATGCCTTGGAGGTGCGCGTGGGCACTGGGCCCACCACGTTGTGCACGCCCATCAACGTCCCGGATTCCGGTGCCACCGAGGACCTAGACCCGGTCTGTGCGGTGAGCATGCGCCAGGCCATCAAGGCGGTGGGCACCGTGCCGGATCTCCCGGTGGTGATCCAATTGCAGGCTTTTAGGTTTTTATCCTTTACCGGCGATAATGCTCGCGATACGGTGCGCGCCCTCGTCATGCAGTTAGCCCTGGCGCACGGCCCCGAGACCATCGGGATCGAGGCTATTGGCGGCGAGTGGGAGTGGCTAAAATGGCTGCCACACACTAGGGAGCCAGACAAGGCGCGGTTTCGCATCGTGCTTGTCGATGCCCTCTTGACCACCGGCACCGAAGACTTCTTCCACAGCGATTCTTATACCACCGTTATTGAAGTAGGCGGTGCGCCATCGTCTGCGTTGAGCCTGCGCGCAGAACAAGAGGGCTTGTGCCTCGTCGCGGCGGATACCCTGCAGGCGGTCACGGCAGCGGGCGTGGAAGAACTGGGCACACCCGATTATTTGGGCACTGCCGCGGCCACGATTATGGCCCGCCGGATGGCGGTCTTTCGCCGACCCGATAGCACCTCCGGGCGCCGGGGCAATGATTTGCTGGGGCTGCTCGGTTACAGCGGCGTGGATGAGTTGGCCGCCAGCGGCATGTGGCACGGGCGCGATGGTGCCTCGCGGCTCATGGTGCCCATTGGCATCGATTCCATCGGGCAGCCGGTAACCCTGGATCTCAAAGAATCCGCGCACGGCGGAATGGGGCCACACGGCCTGTGCATCGGGGCAACGGGCAGCGGTAAATCTGAGCTCCTGCGCACCCTGGTTACCGCGCTTGCCGCCACGCATAGCCCGGATGAACTCAACCTGGTGTTGGTGGATTTCAAGGGTGGTGCGACCTTCCTCGGCTGTGACCGCCTGCCGCATACCTCCGCGGTCATTACCAACCTTGAAGAGGAATCCACCCTGGTAGAGCGCATGTATGATGCCATTTCCGGGGAGATGAACCGCCGCCAAGAACTCCTGCGTACCGCCGGCAACTTTGCCAATGTGGGAGAGTACAACGCCTCTGCGGATGCCGTGCGGGACTACGGACCCTTACCGGCGCTGGTCATCGTCGTGGACGAATTTTCCGAGCTCTTGGGCCAACACCCCGACTTCGCCGAGCTTTTCGTTGCCGTTGGGCGCCTGGGGCGCAGCCTCCACGTGCACCTGCTTTTGGCCTCCCAAAGGCTCGAGGAAGGGCGATTGCGGGGGCTAGATTCCCACTTGTCCTACAGAATCGGCCTCAAAACCTTTTCCTCCGCCGAATCCCGCCAGGTCCTTGGCGTGACCGACGCGTATCATCTCCCCGGCCAACCCGGCGCCGGCTACCTGAAATCCGATGCCGAGGACCTCACCCGGTTTCAGGCCTCCTACGTATCAGGGCCGCTCGCGCGCCGGGCTGCACCTGGCGCGGGGATGCACGCGGCCACGGACCTGGAAGGTAATCCTTCCGGCCCGCCGCGCCGGGTGGAGCTTTTTACGGGATGGGCGAAGGACGATGCCGCTGTACAGAATTCTCCTGCGGTGGTAATGGATGAATCCACATCGGTTCTTACTGAGGTCGTTCGCGCCGCCGGCGAAGAGGCTGCCGCACGCGGCCAAGAGGCCCACCGCATCTGGCTACCTCCGCTGCCACCGGTCATTGAACTATCGTCCCTCGAGATGGAGGGCGCGGAGTCCACCGCAGCGGAAATGTCTGCGCCAATTGGGATCATCGATAGACCCTACTACCAGCGGCAAGACCAATTAGTCATCGATTTTCACCAACACGGCGGCCACCTTGCCTTGTGCGGGGGACCGCAATCCGGCAAGTCTGGCGCGCTGCGGACGATAGTCTCCTCCCTGGCGCTGCACCTGCGGCCGGAAGATATCCGCTTTTACGTCATCGACTTGGGCGGCGGGCAGCTAACCGCCCTAGACCGGCTACCGCACGTTGCCGGGGTAGCCGGGCGCGAGGAAGGCGAGAAGATCCGCCGCATCGTAGACGAGGTCGCCGGGTTTATTCGCCGGCCGGAATCGCGCGAGACCTTCTTGATTATCGACGGCTGGCACCACATCGGCCCGTCCAACGCGGAGTTTGAGGATATAGCTGAGTCCATCACGGATATCGTTGCGGACGGCGCCTCCGCCAATGTCCACGTCGTCATCGCGACCTCCCGGTGGACCACGATGCGCCCGGCGATTAGGGATCTCATAGTCCACCGCCTCGAGCTGCGCTTGGGTGAGGCGCTCGATTCCCTCATTGACCGCAAGCTGCAGCAAAAACTGCCCAGCGCGCCGGGCAGGGGACTGACACAGGCCGGCGAAAATATGCTGCTCGCCCACACCTCGAATCAAGACATTGCCCATATCTGCCGCGTGCATGCTAACGCCGTTCCCACACCGCGGTTGAAGATGCTGCCCGCGGTGCTGACCCCAGAGGCGCTCGCCGCCCATGGCGAAGCACCTACTAGTGGCATCCCCTGGGGCATCGGCGGGCGCGACCTTTCCACTTTGGCGTGGAATCCGGAGCGCGAACCGCACCTAGTTGCCATCGGTGCCCAGGGCTGCGGCAAGTCCAATTTCTTGGCACAGATAATGCGTGGGGTTAGTAGCCTTCCGCGGGAGGAGGCGCGACTGGTGGTCATCGATCAGCGCCGTGCTCACCTGGGCACGCTGGATCCGGACATGGTGGCGGCCTATGCCGCGACGCAATCAAGTGCGCAGGAGGAAATCGTCAATACCGTGCGCACGCTGGAACAACGCTTGCCGGGGCCGGATATCACCCCGGAGCAACTCGCCACCCGCGATTGGTGGGAGGGCCCGGATATTTATGTGGTGATTGATGATGCGGACTTGGTGAGCGATATCGCCCTCGCACCCTTAATCGATCTTCTGCCGCACGCGCGGGACATCGGCTTGCACATGGTAATCGCCCGAAAATCCGGCGGCATCGGACGGGCGCTGTTCGGCCAATTCTTTTCCGCGGTGCGCGACCTGCAACCTGCATTCCTGCTTTTCGATGCCGACCGCGACGAAGGCACCATCTTTGGGCTCAAGCCCAGCCACCAGCCGCCCGGCCGCGGGCAGTGGAGCATCCGCGGCGAAAACCTGGGAATTGCCCAGGTGGTCTATGGGGAAGGAAAAGAATAAATGTCTACAGATACGCCTACATCCGCGCCACCGGCAACAATTACGGTGACCGTCATGGATGCGGCCACTGTCTTTGAAGGCCCGGAAACCGTGTACCGCTACGATCTCGCTGGAACCGGCATCGTAGAAGGCAAAGCCTTAGGCCACGTCATGGACCAGATTGCGAAGATCGCTGGATCAGCTTGGCCGGACGTGGACGTATCCGTCATCGCGGATCCCTCGGGCACCGCTATCTCCCGGGAAGCGGTGACCATCCTGACCCGCCAGCTCGATGTAGCCGGCGCCCGCGTGCAGCAGCAAGATGCAACACCCGCACCGGAATCAACTCCAGCACGAAGTACTGAATCGGTTGCGGCCGCCCCAGAATCCGCGCCGACCGCCCAGATGGATGTCCCCATGGAACGCGCGGAAGCGGCTCCGGAGGCAGGGACTGAAGCCGGACCCGGAGCCGGAACTGGAACTGGCCCGCGAGCAGGCAAGGGGCAGGAAGCAGGCACGCGGTGGGGCGATAAGCTGCGCGGTTGGATAGGTGCCATCGATATGTTCCACGTCGCGATCGTCGTGGTGATTCTTGCCGTCGTTGGGGCCTCGTGGTGGGCTATGGGCGCGAATGCGTCTAATGATGAAGACGATGGCGAGACCGGTACTACTGCCGGAAGCACCACCGCTGCGAGTGCCGCCGATTCCGTGCCGGCGGAAGAATCTGGTGGCGGTGGCAGCGATGATGGCGACGGTGCGGCTGGCGACGCGGGCGGTGATGGCGAGCTCAACCCAGGCGAAAAACGCCTCGATATTGAAGGGCTCTCCGTTGTCCTTCCCACCGGATTTCAAGCCACCGTGGAGGAAGGACTGGTTACCGCCTCAGGAAAAGACCCTGATTTAAGGATCCTCTTAGCGTCGGACTCGCTTTTTAACGTTCCGGCCAAGGCGCTCTTTGATGAAATAAAAGCGCAGGTGGATAGGGATCCGGAACTGCGCGATGTATCCGAGGACGCAGGGCGTTTGCACTATATAGAAGACCCCGGCGATGGCTCCGTTGTGGAATGGACCATCTGGGAAGATACCGGGCACCACATGTCGGTGGGGTGCCATACCCGCCATAACGCCAATGCCGTGCAAAAAGCCGCGTGCCGGATGGCCACCGAGTCCCTGAGTAAGAAATAACCAGAAAAGTTTTAACTTACTGGGAACCATATGGCCCTGAGCTCAGTCCAATAACGGTGAGAAAGCACAGAAGCTTTTTCGGGGGAAATCACACTCAACATCTCTTCCCGCCCTAAGGAGGGGCGCACTGTTATGTCTCAGACTTTTAAGACACAAGCCGATGTCATGGTCTCCACTGCCGGCCGCGTGGATAACACCAATGACGAAGTCCAAGGCGAGCTCACCCGCCTACAGGGTGTAGTGGATTCTGTCCGCGGCAGCTGGGCCGGCCAGGCGCAGGTTTCATTCGATAACTTGATGCAGCGCTACAACACCTCCGCACAGCAGCTGCGCGAGGCATTGACCTCGATTTCTGAAAACATCCGCAGCAATGCCCGCAACTTTGACAACGTCGAAGCCGAAAACACTGAGGCCTTCTCCAAGGTTGGCGGCGGCCTAGCCCTGTAACCCAGCCACCTCCACCAGCAATTTCGAAAGGAACCATTTTCCACATGTCCGAGATCAAGTACCAATTCGGCGCCATCTCTTCTGCCGCAGCTGATATCAACGCCACCTCCGGCCGCATCAACAGCACCTTGGCCGACCTCAAATCCCGCCTTCAGCCCATGGTGAGCACCTGGGAAGGTGAATCCGCAGTGGCTTATAACCAGGCGCAGGCCAAGTGGGATAAGGCGGCACAGGAACTCAATACCGTGCTGGCAACCATCTCCAAGACCGTCTCTCAGGGCAATGACGCCATGAGCGATGTCAACCGTCGCGCCGCCGCTAGCTGGGGCTAACGCACTGTTGGCGGTATCTAACTAGCCTGCTTCTTCAAGCGCGGTAGGAGGGACGAGCGGTGCCTGTGCCCGTATCCATCCGGCAGGAGGCGAACGCAGCTGCCGTCCCCGCACCGCGCTAATCACGGAAGCTAACCGCAGAAACCAACCACAGAAACCGCCACCTAGAACCTCTTTTACCGGTACCTTTTCTTTCTGAGAAGGTGCCGGTTTCGGCGTTTTGGTCTTTTCTGCCAGCAGCAGCTAAAGTTGTAGCCCTATGTGTTCGCTCGTCGGCAAGCAGCTGGCGAAGCGCTTCCCGCAGGTCTCCACCGGCCGCTGTTGGGAAGCGAATGGATGCTTAGCGCTGGCCGGCAGTTCCGAGACAGACTTTCAAGGAGTCATTTTGTCTACTTTTCACCCAAAGAGCGGTGACATCACCCGCAAGTGGTACGTCATCGATGCTACTGACGTGGTGCTGGGCAAGCTTGCTTCCACCGTGGCAGACCTGCTGCGCGGCAAGCACAAGCCACAGTTCGCACCCAACGTTGACACCGGTGACCACGTCATCATCATCAACGCTGACAAGATTCACGTTTCTTCCACCAAGCGCGACCGCGAAATGCGCTACCGCCACTCCGGTTACCCGGGCGGTCTGAAGTCCATGACCCTGGGTCAGTCTTTGGACGCCAACCCGGTCCGCGTTATCGAAGAATCTGTTGCCGGTATGATGCCGCACAACAAGCTCTCCCGCGCTTCCATCAAGAAGCTGCACGTCTTCGTAGGCGATGAGCACCCGTACGCCGGTCAGAAGCCGGAAACCTTCGAGTTTAAGCAGGTGGCACAGTAATGGCTGAGCAGAACATCGACAACAATGTAGCCGAGGCTGCTGACATCGCTGCAGCAAGCGCCGCTACCGAAGAGTTCACCAACACCATCGGTGATTCGTTGGCTAGCGCCAACCCTGAGACCGAGGCAGAGGTTGAGGCCGCTGCTCCGGTTCACGAGGGCCCAATTCAGACCGTCGGTCGCCGTAAGCGCGCCGTCGCTCGCGTTCGCCTCGTTGCTGGCTCCGGCCAGATCGTGGTTAACGGCCGCGAGTTCGCGGAGTACTTCCCGAACAAGCTGCACCAGCAGGACATCCTCACCCCGCTGACCCTGCTGGACCGTGAGAACCAGTTTGACCTGAAGGTCACCGTTAACGGTGGTGGCCCGACCGGTCAGTCCGGCGCCCTGCGCCTGGCTATCGCTCGTGCACTCAACATCTACAACCCGGCTGATCGCTCCGCCTTGAAGAAGGCTGGTTTGCTCACCCGTGACGCTCGTGCAGTTGAGCGTAAGAAGGCTGGTCTGCACAAGGCACGTCGCGCACCGCAGTACTCCAAGCGTTAATCTCGCTTCCACTGCGCGCGCAAGCGCCGTGCACTGCCGCTGCTTCCCATTTTGGGAGGCGGCGGCTTTGTCGTTTTCTCGCTCTTGCCGATGCCCCCTTCGATTGGGTCGGCCAAACCCCACCTGGCCAACCTCTTGAAGATTAGCCTTGCGCGAGGCAAAAGCGCTCAGCCGAGGGCCACGATGAAGCCCGCGCGCCGCAGTGCACCACGGACTGTAGGAACAGAGAAAAGCCCGCCTCTCATCGCAGTGAGTGCTAATGCGCAGTGCGATGAGAGGCGGGCTAGGGGCTGAGGGCCTAAGGGGAGAGGACCGGTTAAACAGGGAGGTTATTCATCGTCTTCTGCGGCCTTGTCCTCGGTCTTCTTCTTTGCAAAGTTCTTGAGCTCGGCGCGGCGCTCTTCGCGGAGGGTTGCCTGCTCTGCGAGGTATTCATCCGATGCGTTGATGGTGTACCACTCGTGGAGGTACGGGTCATCGTTTTCAATTTCGGCCCCGGCACCGTGGGTTTCTGGAACGGCGGACGAGCTGAATACGAAGTCGCCATTGTGTTCTTGGAGGCCCAGGTGGGTGCCGCGCTCAATGGCGGCATGGGCGTATTTCCTGCGCAGGATAGCGGGATCGCGTGCCAGGTCTTTGCCCCAGGCCACCATGATGCCGATGAGGATGAAGGTAAACGGCAGTGAACTGGAGACCATGATGGACTGCAGGCCGCTGAGCGCATCCTTGCCGGCGATAAGCAGCAGGGACAGGGAAATGCCGCCCAGGGCAACGCCCCAAATTGCAGAAATCGCGGTCGAAGGTACCGGTCGGCCCGATTGGGACATAGAGCCCATGACGTTGGTAGCGGAGTCAGCGGCCGTATTGAAAAAGACGACCACAGCGAGGAGGACGATGACCGTGGTGATGCTAGAGAGCGGTAGCGATCTCATGAGGTCGAACATCACATTCTCGCCGGAACCTTCAATCTCGATTCCATCACCGTCCAGGTGAGTCTTGATAGCCGTGGCACCAAAGATGACGTACCAGAAAAGCGACAGGGTGGTAGGCACGAGCATGATGACGAAGACGAATTCGCGAATGGTGCGGCCGCGGGAAATCTTCGCGATGAACATGCCGACGAAGGGCGACCAGGAAATCCACCACGCCCAGTAGAGCATGGTCCATGCGGTGACGAATTCCTTCTCCGGTTCACCCTGGGAGGCGGATAGGGACATCATGTCTTCGAAGTGCTTGAAGAATTGCAGAAGGGAGGCGGGAAGCAGGTCCAGAATGTAGAGCGTCGGCCCGGTGATGAGAACGAAGACCGCGAGGCCGATGACCAAGCCCATGTTGATATTGGACAAGATGCGGATGTCGCGCTTGATGCCGGACATCGCGGAAAGAATGAAAAAGATGGTGAGGATCGTAATGATCACCACCATGATTCCGTTGCCCTCTAAAGGCTTGCCGGTAAGGATAGAGGTACCCGTACGGATCTGCAGCGCGCCGATACCCAGGGAGGTAGCCGTGCCGAAGAGGGTGACCAATACCGCGAAGATATCGACGATCTTTCCAAATACCCGGTTATTCGAATCCGTAATGAGCGGCTCAAAGAGCGAGGAAATAAGCGGGATACGGCCGCGTCGATAAGCGGCATAGGCAAGCGCACCGCCCACCAGCGCAAAGATCATCCACGGCAAGGTAGCATGGTGCAGGACCGCCTGGGCAAAGGCCGGAAGGATGGCCTCTTGGCTACCGGATTCGACGCCGGAAAGGTACGGCGGGGGAGTCAAGAATAGGGCAAGCGGCTCCATCGGGCCGTAGAAGACCAGGCCGATTCCCATACCGGCGGCAAAGAGCATGGCGATCCATGCGTTGCGGGAGAAATCGGGTTTGGAATCATCGGCGCCGAGTTTAATTTTTCCGGTTGGGGCGATGGCGATTGTCAGCAGGAATGCCGTGGTGGCAATCATGATGATCGTAAATAGCTATCCAAAGTTTTGGACGACCCATGCCCGCATGGTGCTTCCTGTGCTGGCCAGATTATCTGGGGCGATGATGGCCCACAGGATGATGGCGAAGGTTGATGCCAAGGCCACCGCAAAGACGGTTTTATTGGTCTTGAAATCTGCGCGGGTGTTTTCGACACTTACTCCGGGAATGAGGGCTGGATGAATAGCGCGTTCCCCAGAAGCGGCTTTCGCAATGGCTGAGCGAGCCTTCTGCGAGGTAGTTTCAGGTGACTTGTCACCTGAAGATCTAGGTTCGTTCATCGTTGATCCTCTCTAGGGCAAAAGAGTGAAGTATAACCTAGCTAACAATTTCATATAAATGCCAAAAAGTACGACTTTAGGCAAATTTTGCTTTTTATCACAAGGACATTTTTCGTGATGTTGGTTACCTAATTAGCCCGCTTGCCGATGCCCCAAACATGCAACGGGTGGGACTTACAGGGCATAATTGTTTTCATGACTCGACTATTTGGAACCGATGGAGTTCGCGGCCTCGCGAATAAAAAACTGACTCCCATTTTGGCCTTGACGCTGGGACAAGCGGCTGCGGAGGTCTTTACTGCGCAGCGCGAATCTTATGAGCGCCGCCCACTGGCAATCATCGGCCGTGACCCCCGCGTATCGGGCGAGATGCTCGATGCCGCCATCGCCGCCGGCTTGGCGTCGCGCGGCGTGGACGTTGTGCGCGTGGGGGTGCTTCCTACCCCAGCTATCGCCTTTTTGACGGATGATTACGGAGCGGATCTCGGCGTGATGATCTCTGCCTCCCATAACCCGATGCCGGATAACGGCATTAAGTTCTTCTCCGCTGGCGGTAAGAAGCTGCCGGATAGCGTCGAAGATGAGATTCAGGCCGCGATGGATAACCTCGTTGAGGAAGGCCCAACGGGCACGAAGTTGGGCCGGATTATCTCGGAGGCCCCCGATGGCCGTGAGCGCTACCTAGAGCACCTCAAGGAAGTCGTATCCACTGACTTAAGCGGCATCAAGGTGGTCGTGGATGCGGCTAATGGCGCGGCGTCTAAGGTCGCTCCCAGTGCCTATGAAGCAGCAGGCGCTGAGGTTATTCCGATTTACCACCGGCCCAATGCCTTTAATATCAACGAGAACTGTGGTTCTACCCATATCGAAAAAGCCCAGGCAGCGGTGCTTGAACACGGCGCCGATTTGGGCCTTGCCCACGATGGCGATGCGGACCGCTGCCTCGCCGTCGATGCCGAAGGCAACGTCGTCGATGGCGATCAGATCATGGCCTTGCTCGCAGTAGGGATGAAGGAAGACAATGACCTGCGCTTTAACACGCTCGTGGCCACGGTCATGTCCAATTTGGGCCTGACGCTTGCCATGGAGGAGCAAGGCATTGAGGTCCGCCACGCGGCGGTGGGCGATCGCTATGTGCTCGAAGAGCTCCACCGCGGCGATTTCTCCCTGGGCGGCGAGCAATCCGGGCACGTCGTGCTTCCCGATGACTCCACTACCGGCGATGGCACCCTCACCGGCCTTTCCATCATGGCCCGTATGGCCAAGTCCGGAAAGAGCCTGAAGGAATTGGCCTCCGTGATGACCGTATTGCCGCAGGTGCTCATCAACGTTCCAGTATCCAATAAGGCGGCGATCATGGATTCTGCCGAGGTCAAGCAGGCCATCGTGGAGGCAGAAGAAGAGCTCGGGGAGACCGGCCGCGTCCTGCTCCGACCCTCTGGCACCGAAGAGCTGTTCCGCGTCATGGTGGAAGCTGCAGAAGAGGAACACGCCCGCAAGGTGGCAGGCAGGCTTTCTGCCGTCGTCGCCTCGGTATAGGCAGGAAAATAAGAAGTACTGGGAACCATTTGGTATAAACCCCAGTCCAATGAAGGTGAGCACACTTACCGCATATGGATTTGGGGATTTATACCGATGTCTGAGGTTTTTCTTCGCCCCGCAGAGGCGATGTCAGCACTACAACAAGCTATAAGCGCCAACGATGAACAGCGCCAAGCCCACCGCGCCGATGTTCCAGACTTTCCCGTTGCCGCGGCTGGGCGGAATTTTTCCGGCCACGGGGAGCGCATACGCAGCATCCTCGCGCGCATTCATGACAATGGAACGTGGCGCTTAGACAATATCTCTGCCACGGGCCAGGCAGCGCACGATCAGATGCGCGCATTCGCCACGTACGATGCCGGCTTTAGCCGCTCCTTTGCAGGAGAAAGCGGAAAGGCAGTGGACTAATGAGTACGCTGACTAAATCACTTTTAGGGGATTATTCCGCCGCCATTTCGCAGTTCCAACTGGCCTGCCTGGGACATTATTCCGGCCCCAGTATGCCATTGGGGCTTCTGAGTGAGCTCATCAGCGCGGTAGATGGAATCGCCCCACAAAACATACTGCGCCACACCATCTCCGCGGTGGGAGGAAATCTCCCGCACGGCGGCGGCACGGGGTTTGCGGATTTTCTGCGCACGGATGATTCCGAAGTCGCCCATGGCACCTTGCGCGAGCACCTGACCGGCATTCAAAAAGATTTTGATATCCACCGCGATGAAGGAAAGCAGCTTACTGACTCTGCCAAGCAATGCTCGGGCGCTATTTCCGATGTCGTCGATACCTCCGATACCGCACTCACCGAGCTGATTTCTGCGGTAATCCCACTGCTCAATATCTTGTCCATGGTGGCTACCAGGCACCCGCTGGCCAAGTTCATTATTCCCATCGTCTCTACCATTGGTGCGAAGATCATCGATGACACCAATGACTCCATCGCCAGCACGTGCCGGGACCGCGATGATGCCATTGAATCCTGCTATGACGAGTTTGAATCCCGCTGCGAATGTGTCTGTCAGCGGCCTCTTCCTGAGGAATGCCCCGAGCCGGCAGAGGCCGAGGAGGATTCCTGCCCACCGCCAGTGGAAAAGTGCCCAGATACGCCAGCTCCCACGCGTCCGATGCCCGATGGCGGGGGCGACACCACTTCCAACCCGCCACAGCCAGCGCAGCCGACGCAACCCGCATCTACCGCTGAGTGCCCGCCCAAGCCGGAACCGATGCCAGAGCCGACCCCGGAGCCAAGGCCAGACCCGAAGCCAGAACCGAAGCCGGCACCGCAACCACAATCCGCACCCGAGCCGAAACCAGCTCCCGAGCCGCAACCGGAGCCAAAACCAGGACCGACTCCGAAGCCGGCTCCTGAATCCTCACCTGAGCAGCACCCTTCCGGGTGCCAGTGCCAACAGTGCCGCGGTTTCGTAAACGAGCCGTCTCGACAGAACGAGTCCACGACCACCCCGGCGCACGCGGATCCGGATCCTGAGCCGGAACCCAAACCACAAGACTGCCCACCAGAACAACAGGAACACCCCGCACCGCAGCCAGAACAGGACGCAGTCCCTGAGCCTGAGCCGGAAGATTCTGAATGCGAAGAAGAACCAACAACACCGGCTGCCGTGGAAGATGATGCGGCCTGTGACATCGAGTCCTCCTGCAGTGGCAGCTTGGGAATCGTTGGTGCAGGAATCGCTTTGGTGGGCGTAGGTCTCATCATTGAAGGCGCTGCGGAGTGCCTGGAAAATATCGCCGATGCAGATTGCCCAGAGCCGGAACCGGAACCGGAACCTGCGCCTGAACCGGAACCCGAGCCCGCACCGGAGCCTGAACCAGAACCTTGTCCTGAACCAGAACCAGAACCGGAACCGGAACCGGAGCCGTGCCCAGAACCTGAGCCGTGCCCAGAACCTGAGCCGCAGCCCGAACCCGCGCCTGAACCGTGCCCGGAAGACGGAACAATTGAGCCGCCTCCGGAGCTTTCTCAGGTGGAAGAACCGACCCCGCCTCCAGAAAAGGTGCAGCACCTACAGGCAGCGGAAGCCGCTGGAGCTGGAGCACCTGCGCCAGAGCCGCAGCCTCAACCTGAGCCTGCACCAGCACCGGCACCGGAACCTGCACAGCCACAGGCCCCGGCACCAGCCCCAGCCCCTGAGCCTGCACCAGAGCCAAGCTCAGATGAACCATCCGTGACTGCACGAAAGGCAGGGCAGTGGTAATGAATAACGATTTTGCAGAATTCGCGCAGGGGTTTCGCGAGCGCACTGCTCGCCGCATGCTGGAATTTGAAAAAAGCCTGGCTAAGGCCCAAGACGAGCTAGAAAAGTCCACGGCCAAGGCCGTGCAGCAGGCCAAAAATGAGCAGCGTGGGGGAAGGGACGGTGATGCGGTGGGGCATCGGCAAGCAGCTGCTGGAACGTGGCGCCGAAATGGTGCTGCCCCAACGCGTGTCAATAACGCATCGGGGCAGGTGAAATCTGTGCTGCGACGTGGATAGGCCTAGTTCAGCGAGTTAGCTTTTAGTCATCGCGGGCAACGCCGGCGCGCTCGGCCAGGTCGTCACCGGTCAAGCTTTCAACCTTCTTTGCGCTCGCCTCAGGATCCGCAAAGCCGTCATAGGCGGACTCGCCGGCAAGGGTGGAAAGCAAGAAGCCGGTGACGAGACCGCGGGCGATTTCGGTGGGGCCGGATTGGAAGGCGCCGGAACCGATGGCCAATTTGCGGAAGCGATCTTCGCTAAAGCCGGCCTGCGTGCCCTTATCGATGGCCCGGTAGGCCACCTGGCCGCGCCAGTTATAGGCCAGCTTGGCGGGGTTTCCGGCATTGAAAATATCATCGCGCCCAGAGCCAATGACCAAGCCCGGCGTATCGAGGCTGCGGGCGGCCTCGACGGCGGACGGGGCGGTCACGGCGGGGTAAATTGCGGCGACGGCCTTGACCTTCGGGTTATCAACCGCGCTCAAAACCGCGGTGCCGCCGCCCATGCCGTGGCCGATCATGCCGAGCTTGCCCGGCGATACGGTGATATTGCCGGTTCCGAGCTTTACCCCAGCGGCGATCTGCAACGCAGATTCCATGTCTGCAGACAGGTTGCGGTGATCGGGGAACATGCCGGTCTCAGAATTGGGGGCGACCACGACGATGCCCCAGCTGGCGAGGTGGCGCAGCGTGGCGTGGTAATCCTTGATTTTGTGCATCCAGTCGTGGCCAAAGGCGACGGCGGGCAGGCCTTGGCCTTCCGCAGGGGTATAAACCTTGCCGGTAATACCTGCATAATCGAGGTCGCCAACCAGCACGCGGTTGCGGCCACGCTTCGATAATGTTCCGAGGTGTTTATTCAAATTCGCAGACACGCATTCTAGGATAGATGAAGATCACCCCGTGCTGGTGGCAAGGGGTGGCGAGTGGCACATGCGGGGGATTCGCGGAGGCCAAAAGGGGTGCGCGGCGCCGAAGTTATATGGGTTGCCTTACTTGCGCGCCGGCGAGAAAGCAGGCGAAAATGTGCACTAGGTAACATTCTCTATGCTTCTCTGGGAAGGCAGGTCGCCGCATATGACTACCGGCACCCTTAAGATCGACCAATTATTTTCGCAGGATGGGCCGGAGGTAAAGACCGGCATCATCGACAGGGTGGCCTATGCCTCCGATGCCTCGCACTACCTCTACACCCCAAAGGCCGTGATTGAAGCGCGCTCGGCAGAACACGTGGCTGCCATTTTCAAAGCGGGGCGGCAGCACGGTATTCCGGTGACCTTGCGCTCGGGTGGTACCTCCTTGGCTGGCCAGGCCTCCGGCGAGGGCTACCTGGTGGATGTGCGCAAGCATTTCCGGGGCATAGAAGTCCTCGATGACGGCAAGCGGGTGCGCGTGCAGCCAGGGGCGACCGTGCGCCAAGTCAATGCGCGTTTGGGGTTGCGCAACCGCAAGCTCGGCCCGGACCCGGCCAGCGAGGCGGCCTGCACCATCGGCGGTGTGGTAGCGAATAATTCCTCCGGCATGGCCTGCGGCACCGAGTTCAATACCTACAACACATTGGAATCGCTGACCTTTGTCTTGCCTTCTGGCACGGTGATCAATACCGCGGACTCTGATGCGGACCGGCAATTCCAAGCGCAAGAACCCGAGCTGGTGGATACGCTGATCCGCCTGCAGCGCCGCGTGCGCGATAACCAGGAATCAGTAGATATCATCCGCCGCCACTTCCAGCTGAAAAATACGATGGGTTACGGGCTTAATTCCTTCCTGGATTTTGAAAGCCCCGTCAAGCTCTTTGAGCACCTCTTGGTTGGCTCCGAAGGAACACTCGCGTTTATCGCGGAAGCGGTCTTTCGCACCGTCAACATTTCAGACCTCACGACGACCACCGTGGCGGTCTTTACCGATCTCTCCGCCGCTACGAAGGCGCTGCCTTCCCTGGTGGAGACCGGTGCCGCCACCCTGGAGCTAATGGATTCTGCCTCTATTCGCGTCGGCCAAGGATTCGATAAGGTCCCGCAGGCCATTACCGGCTTCGATGTGGATTCACAGGCCGCGCTGCTCATCGAGTACCAATCCGATGACAAGGAAGAGCTGCGGGAAAAAGAAAACAAGGGCTCGTCTCTTTTGCGCGAATTGGACCTCCAATCGCCGGCGGAGTTTTCTGCCGATATTCCCACCCGCACCGCCGCGTGGAACTTCCGCAAGGGCTTGTATGCCCAGGTGGCAGAAGCAAGACCTTCAGGAACCACGGCGCTCTTGGAAGACGTTGTGGTGCCGGTGGGGGATTTGGCCGATACTTGTTCTTCCTTGCAGGAGCTTTTTACCCGCTATTCCTACGATGATGCGGTCATTTTCGGCCACGCGAAAGATGGCAATATCCACTTCCTTCTAACGGACCGCTTCGAAGGCGATAGCGCCATTGGCCGTTATAACAACTTCAATGAGGAAATGGTTGACTTGGTGCTTTCGGCGGAGGGAAACCTCAAGGCCGAGCACGGCACCGGCCGCGCCATGGCCCCGTATGTGCGCCGCCAGTACGGCGATGAGCTTTACGAGGTCATGCAGTTGCTCAAGCGCGCCTGCGATCCCGCTGGGACCATGAACCCAGGCGTCATCTTAGACGATGACCCCGATGCACACATTACAAATATCAAGCTCAACCCCACGGTGGAGGAGGAAATCGACCCGTGCGTTGAGTGCGGCTATTGCGAGCCGGTCTGCCCGTCCAGGGATCTCACCTTGACCCCGCGCCAGCGCATCGTGGTGCGCCGTGCCCGCCAGCGGGCGCAGGAAAGTGGCGATACGCACTTAGTTGCAGAACTTGATGAGGCTTATGAGTACATGGGCATCGATACGTGCGCCGTGGATTCCATGTGTCTAACCGCATGCCCAGTGGGCATCGATACCGGTAAATTTATCAAGAAGCTGCGCCACGAGAAGGCCGGGGCCGCAGAAGAAAAGGTCTGGTCCACTGCCGCCAAGAATTGGCAGGTTACTAGCCGCGGTGCGGCAACGGCGCTTACCGGCGCGCACATGTTGCCGGCGCAGCTGGTCACGAAGGTCACCGATGCGGCCCGCTCGCTCGTCGGCCCCGATTCTGTGCCGGGATACCAACCGGAGTTAGGTAAGGGCGGCAAGTCCCGCGAGCGCCTGGCCGGGCGCGTGGGCGATCGCTACGCTGAGACCTCGGGAATCTACCTTCCAGCCTGCGTAAACTCCATGTTCGCCCCGCAAGGCAAAGGCATGGGAGCGACGGAAGCCTTCGTTACCGTCTTGGAGCGGGCGGGGATAGCGCTGGAGGTTCCCAAGGGCATCGAAAAGCTCTGCTGTGGAACGCCATGGTCCTCAAAGGGCATGCGCAAGGGCCACGACATTATGGAGCAGCGCGTGCGCGAGACCGTCATGGAGGCTACCGATAACGCCCGCCTTCCCGTGATTGTGGACGCGTCCAGCTGTACCGCCGGCTTCCAGGAGATGCTGGAATCCGTGGGCATCACCGTCATCGATGCGCTGAGCTTTACCGCCGATACGCTGCTGCCGCGCCTTGAGACCACCCAGCCGGTCGATTCCATGACGATTCATCCAACTTGTTCGGCGTTCCAGCTTGGCATGATGGGAGATGTTGAAAAGGTCGCCCGCGCCGCAGCTACGGAGGTGCACATCCCCACCGCCTGGAATTGTTGCGGCTATGCCGGCGACCGCGGCATGCTCCACCCGGAGCTCACGGAGTCCGCCACCCGCGCCGAGGCCGCCCAGGTCCACGAGCTGGGCGCGCAGTATCACGCCTCTACCAACCGCACGTGTGAGCTGGGCATGACCCGCGCCACCGGCGAGGATTACCACCACGTCCTGGAGATGCTGGAGCGCGCCACCCGCTAGCGGTCCGGTAGGGAAGGGGCGCGGCTGCTTGCCGATGCCCCTTCTTCTCCCGCGCCCTCAGCCAGCCGCAGCGCGGGAGGGCTGCTCACCGAGGGTGCGAAAACTAGCGGTGGGCAGACCAGTTTTCAGTAACTATAAAAGGCCTGAATTAGTATGTGGCCATAAATAACAGGCCCCTAGTCCAACCCCCGGTTCGTGTTGACCAATGAGGTAGGATTCCTTTTTATGTGTGGAATTGTTGGATATGTTGGTCAAGCTAGCGGTGACCGCGAATACTTCGCTCTGGATGTAGTCGTGGAAGGTCTGCACAGACTGGAATACCGCGGCTATGACTCCGCTGGTGTGGCGATGTACGCCGATGGGGAGATTAGCTGGCGGAAGAAGGCGGGCAAGGTTGCTGCCTTGGACGATGAGATTGCAGCGCGTCCGCTGAAGGATTCCGTTTTGGGAATCGGGCACACCCGTTGGGCCACGCACGGTGGTCCGACCGATCTCAATGCGCACCCGCACGTCGTTGACGGCGGCAAGCTGGCTGTGGTGCACAACGGCATCATCGAAAACTTCGCGGAGCTGCGGACCGAGCTCTTGAACAAGGGCTACAACTTCGTTTCTGAAACCGATACTGAAGTTGCCGCTGCGTTGCTTGGCGATGTTTTCCATAATGACGCCGCAGGTGACCTTACCAAGGCAATGCAGCTGACCGCCCAGCGCCTCGACGGCGCGTTTACCCTCCTGGCCATTCACGCTGATCAGCCGGATCGCATCGTTGCCGCCCGCCGCGATTCGCCCTTGGTTATCGGCTTGGGCGAGGGCGAGAACTTCTTGGGCTCTGACGTATCGGGCTTTATTGACTACACCAAGTCCGCAGTGGAAATGGACAATGACCAGGTAGTCACCATCACTGCTGATGATGTGGTCATTACTGACTATGACGGCAACCCCACCGAAGGCAAGTCCTTTGAGATCAAGTGGGACGCGGCCGCCGCTGAAAAGGGCGGCTTTGATTCCTTCATGGAAAAGGAAATCCACGATCAGCCTGCCGCCGTGCGCGATACCTTGCTCGGCCGCTTTGATGAGCAGGGCCAGCTGACCTTGGATGACTTGCGCATCGATGAGTCGGTCTTGAAGTCCATCGATAAAATCATCGTGATCGCCTGCGGCACGGCGGCCTATGCTGGCCATGTGGCGCGGTACGCCATCGAGCACTGGTGCCGCATTCCCACCGAGGTTGAGCTCGCCCACGAGTTCCGCTACCGCGATCCGATCGTTAATGAGAAGACCTTGGTCGTGGCCTTGTCCCAGTCCGGCGAGACCATGGACACCCTGATGGCTGTGCGCCACGCCCGCCAGCAGGGCGCGAAGGTCATCGCCATCTGCAATACGCAGGGCTCGTCCATTCCGCGTGAATCCGATGCGGCGCTCTACACTCACGCGGGTCCCGAAATCGCTGTGGCCTCCACCAAGGCTTTCTTGGCGCAGATTACCGCGACCTACCTGCTGGGCCTGTACCTCGCACAGCTGCGCGGGAATATGTTCTCCGATGAAATTCAGGGGGTTCTGGCCGAGCTGCGCAATATGCCGGACAAGGTGCAAAGCGTCATCGATGAAGAGCAGCAGGTAGCCGGCCTGGCTAACTCCATGAAGGATGCGGAATCCGTGCTCTTCCTGGGCCGCCACGTAGGCTTTCCGGTCGCCCTTGAAGGCGCGCTGAAGCTCAAGGAGATCGCTTACCTGCACGCAGAAGGCTTCGCCGCAGGCGAGCTCAAGCACGGCCCGATTGCGCTGATTGAGGAGGGCCAGCCGGTCTTTGTCATCGTGCCCTCCCCGCGCGGGCGCGATTCGCTGCACTCCAAGGTGGTATCCAATATTCAGGAAATCCGCGCCCGCGGTGCCATCACCATCGTTATCGCAGAAGAAGGCGATACCGCGGTAGAGGATTACGCTAACCACGTGATCCGCGTGCCAAAGGCGCCGACGTTGATGCAGCCGCTCCTTGCTACGGTGCCCCTGCAGATCTTTGCCGCACATGTGGCAAAGTCCAAGGGATATGACGTTGACCAGCCGCGCAACCTGGCCAAATCCGTGACCGTGGAATAACCTTTCCGGCGCCTCAAACCCCTTTCTCGCCCTTGCTTGCACTGGACGGGGGAGGGTTCTTGCGCATATCTGTAGTAAATTCAGCGCGCGGGTGGAAAGTGGCACAATAGTGACATGCTGAAAACCACAATTGACCTTGCTGCCATTGCGCATAATGTGCGGCTGATTAAGGAGAAGATCGGCCCAGACGTCAAGCTGATGTGCGTGGTGAAGGCGGATGCTTATGGGCACGGGGTAGAAAGGGTCGTGCCCGTGATGCTGGAAGCGGGGGCGGATTCCATTGGCGTCGCCACGCTGACAGAAGCCGTGCAGCTGCGGCGGATGGGAGTGGATTCACCGATTGCGGCGTGGATTTGGCAGTCGGGACAGGTGCTTGAAGAGGCCCTGGCCTCTGGCATCCAGATTGCGGTCAATTCCCCGGCGCAGGCGCGGAAGCTGGTGGAAGCGGAAATCCCCGCAGAGGTCTATATCAAGGTCGAAACCGGGATGCACCGCTCCGGGGTGGATAAGGCGGACTGGGATGAGGTCTTCGCGCTGCTGCGGGATGCCCCGCATGTCACCGTCCTGGGCCTCATGTCCCACTTTGCCTGCGCGGACGATCCGGATAACGCGCATAATGACACCCAGGAAGAAGAGTTTCGGCGCGCCCTGGATGCGGCGCGCGCGGCGGGTCTGGAGTGCCCGGTTAATCATTTGGCCAATTCGCCGGCCACGCTCTCGCGCCCATCGGCGCACTTTGAGCAGGTGCGGGTTGGCGTCGCCTGTTACGGGCTCGAGCCCATCGCTGGGCGGGACCATGGCCTGCGCCCGGCAATGACCTGGTCCGGGAATGTCTTCGGGGTCAAGCCAATCGATAAGGATGAGGCCACCAGCTACGGGCGGACCTGGAGCGCGGATAAGCCAGGGTTCCTGGCCACGGTGGATTGTGGCTATGCCGATGGCCTGCCGCGGGCGTACCAGGGCCACCTTCAGGTGGGCATCGACGGGCGGCTTTATCCCCAGGTAGGCCGGGTGTGCATGGACCAAATAGTGGTGGATTTAGGAGATAACCCGCACGGTATTGCCCCCGGTGATGAGGTGACCATCTTTGGACAGGGTGGCATGTCTGCCACTGAGCTTGCTAATGCCGTGGGCACCATCAACTATGAAGTGGTGTGCCGGCCCACCGGCCGCACCGAACGCGAATATATAGGAGAGGCCGATGCGCAGTAATTTTCCGGAGACTGGAACCCGCGATCTGGCAACGGTGGAACAGACCCACGCCTGCGGCAAGGAACTGGGCGCCGCGCTAGAAGCTGGCGATGTCGTTATCCTGGACGGCCCATTGGGTGCGGGGAAGACCACCTTCACCCAGGGGATTGCGCAGGGCATGCAGGTCAAGGGCCGGATTACCTCGCCCACATTCGTCATCGCCCGCGTGCACCGCTCCCGGGTTGGGGGACCGGACCTAGTGCACGTGGACGCCTACCGCCTCTTGGATGAGGGCGGGGCCAATTCCGGCGATCCCCTGGGGGAGCTGGATGCCTTGGACTTGGACACCGAGCTTGCCGATGCCGTCGTCGTCGCCGAATGGGGCGGCGGCCTCATCGAGCAGATCGCAGATAGGTACCTCTTTGTCAGCATCGACCGCGAACCGGCGGAGTTTGCCGGCGCAGATGAGGACGTGCGCCGCATTAGCTGGTCGTGGCGACACAATGATTAGCTAGGCCTCATTAATTTCAAGGTATAAGTGATGGACATCTTAGGGCGTCAAGTTGCTTTAGGTATTTAAGGTGCGGGATCCTTGAAGGGTGTTAGATCTCCTAGCCTCTAGTCCTCTGCTCGCCCTTTTTGCCATCATGGCCATTGGTTTGGCCATCGGCAAAATCAAATTCTTTGGCATCTCTCTTGGCGCCGCGGCCGCGATGTTCGTGGCGCTCGGGCTTTCTACCGCCAATCCGGATATCCAGATTCCACCGCTGGTGTATCAATTCGGCTTGGCCATTTTTGTTTATGCCATTGGCCTGAACTTCGGACCGTCGTTCGTTCGCGAATTTGCTACCCGCGGCTGGAAGCTGACCGTCTTTATGATCGGCATGTTGGTCCTGTTGGTCGGCGTGGGTTTCGGGCTCATCCGCGTATTCGGCCTCGAAACCGATGTGGCCGCCGGTATGTTTGCCGGTTCGCTGTCGTCCACGCCAGGTATGGCGGCTGTGGTGGATATGCTGGGCAATTCCACCCCAGTCGTCGGCTATTCGCTGGCTTATCCAGGCGCGGTCATCGGTGCGATTCTGGTCGCCGCCATCGGCGCGAAGGTTCTCAAGGTAGACCACGAGGCGGACGCCAAGGAAGAGGGGATGATTCCCGCTCCACTGGTAGCCAAAGGCGTGCGGCTGACCAAAGACTTCCCGGATACGGCCGGGCACCTGTACCAAGTAACCGGACATAGTGTGGTGGCCACCCGCGAGATCTCCGATATGGAAAATCACCGTCTGGCACAGCCGGATATGCCCCTGCGCAAGGGCGAGGCATTCCTTATTAATGGCTCCGAAAAAGACGTCGCCGGTGCCATCGAGGTGCTCGGTGAGGAATACCCCGTCGAGCTCACCCCAGAGGCGGGCTTGCAATATAAGCGCGTGACCGTGTCGAACCCGAAGGTGGCGGGAAAGCGCATCCGCGATATCGATGCGCTCGAGCACGGCTTCATTATCGCCCGTGTGCGCAAGGGCGATAGCGATGAGGTCCCGCACCCGGATATGGTGCTGAATTACTCCGACCGCGTGCGCGTGGTGTGTAGCTCGCACCACGTGCGCGAGGTGCGCAAGTACTTGGGCGATTCCGAATCGGCGCTCGGCAACGCTTACCTATTGTCCATGTCCATCGGTTTGACCTTGGGAATGCTGTTGGGCCTTATCCCCGTCCCTATGCCGGGCGGATCGACCCTGCAGCTGGGCTTTGGTGGCGGTCCCGTCGTGGTCGGCCTCATCCTCGGTTACCTGAACCGCACCGGCCCCATCAATTGGCAGATGCCCTTCCATACCAGGGAAACCCTCTCGAACCTGGGGCTGACGCTCTTCCTTGCGGGCGTGGGGACATCGGCAGGCGCATCGTTCCGCGAGGCCCTGACAGATCCGTCCTCGCTGACCATCATCGGCGTTGGCCTTATCATTACCTTGGTATCGGCCATCCTCATCGGCGTCATCGGCATGCTAGTGCTGCGCTTGAAGTGGGACGAGGCCATGGGCTGTGCGGCCGGCATGACCACGAACCCGGCAGTATTTGCCTATATCCGGGGCCAAACCGGCACGGAGCTCGCTGGGCGCGGCTGGGCAACGGTGTATCCCACCACCATCATTGGCAAGATTATCGCCGCTCAGGTGCTGTTATTGTTATTGCTTTAGCCCCGTATGCCCCGCGCTAATTATTCACCCACTGGGTATGCCGCCTACACTGGCAGGCACTACCCAGTGGGTGAGTGCTTGTTAGCCGCCGAGTAGCCTCGGTAATAGAACTGACAATCACTTCACCATATGTACATATAGGACCCCCTTGACCCGAGGAGCGTTACTCACCCCATGACTAAATTTGCTCGCAACCTGACCACGACCATTATCGCGCTATTTATCATTGTGATGATGGTGCTCGTTGCCGGGGCTACCCTGCGTGATGAGGATTCCCTGGAGGGAAACCTCACCAATACCTTGCAGCACGCCCCGCGGAACCTCGAGGTAATGTCGCTCATTCCTTCTGATGTCTACGGCGCCGACTACAGCGCCATCGGCTTCATCTGCTCCGGCATGGCGGAAGACAAGGTTAAGGAAGCAGCCCCGAACCCTGATGACATCACCTTCGAGGACGGCGTCGTCCCTGAGGGCAAGAGCTACGTCATGGCCCTGGGCCACAACGTTGATCCCTATGTAGAGGAATTGGATTCCTCCGAGGTTGAGGTCTGCGAGATGATCAACGCCCAGGTTAAGGCCATGGAGCAGCAGGGTCACGGGCTCGACGGCGGGGTTCCGCTGGTTCAGGGCTCCCAGCCGCTGGCCTTCCAGAGCGAAGACGGCGTGTGGAAGCTGGTCGGCTAATGCACGTCCTGGCCATTGATACGGCGACGACCGCCCTGGTCACCGGGGTAGTCGACACCGAGTCTGGGCAGATAACACAGCGCGTGCTGGCCGATACGCGCGCGCACAATGAACGGCTCATGCCCACCATCCTCGAGGTGATGAGCGAGGCTGGGCTGGAGCTCGGCACCCTCGACGCCATCGTTGCGGGCATGGGCCCTGGCCCCTTTACCGGCTTGCGCGTTGGCATGGCCACGGCGCAGGCGCTTGCCGATGCCCTCTCCATCCCCCTCCACGGCGTCTGCACCCATGATGCCATCGCGCACGCCGCGCTAGCGGGGGCCGATGCAGCCGATGAAAGGGACGCGGCAGACGCAGCGCTGGTTGCTACCGATGCCCGCCGCAAGGAAATTTATTGGGCCACCTACCGCGCGGGACAACGCATTGTGGGTCCGGACGTTTCGAAGCCGGGGGAGCTTGACCTGCAGGACATCGCGCAGGTGGTCATCCCGGAGAAGCTTGCTGAGGGGTTGCCGGAGGAACTCGCTGCGCTGCCACGCAGCGAAGCCGCGCCCACCGCAGAGGGCCTGGTGGCCGTCGCGCGGCTCGACGCGGATCCGGAGCCATTCGTACCGTTGTACCTGCGCCGACCCGATGCGGTTCCTCCCAAAAAGCAGCAGCTTTCCGCGGCCATTCCAGAGGTGCGCCTGTGAACCTGCGCGAGCTCACCCCTGCCGATGCCCCGCGCTGCGCCGAGCTGGAAAAGGTGCTTTTTCCCGGTGAAACCCCGTGGACGGAAGCGGTATTTAAGCAAGAAATGGCTCAGCCCTTCAACTTCTACCTCGGGGTGGAAGGCGCCCTCGATCCCGCAGCGCCGGAGGACGGCCAGGAGCCGGTCTTATTGGGCTATGCAGGCATCGGCATGATGGGCCCAGCCGCGGACCCCGAGTTTGAAATCCACACCATCGGCGTCGATCCAAAGGCCCAGCGCCGCGGCATCGCGCGCATGATGATGGACAATATTTGCTATATCGCGGACTTAAAAAGCGCGCCCATCTTCTTAGAGGTGCGTGTGGGAAACGATCCCGCCATCGAGCTATACCGGCGCTATGGCTTTAACATCGAGGGGATTCGCCGCAATTATTATCAGTCTTCTGGCGCGGATGCGCACGTCATGGTGCGCCCCGGCCAGTCGCCACAAGCAAGACAGCGCGAAGCAAAGGAGCAGTAATGAAGGTCATGGGCATCGAGTCCTCCTGCGATGAGACCGGGGTGGGCATTGTCGAGCTGGACCAAGACGGCCACATGGAGATCATCGCCAATGCCGTTGCTTCGTCAATGCAGCAGCACGCGCGCTTTGGCGGCGTCGTGCCAGAAATCGCTTCCCGTGCGCACCTGGAGGCCATGCCGCAGGTGATGCGGGCGGCGCTGGAGGAGGCGGGCATCGATAAGCCCGATGCCATTGCCGCCACCGTGGGCCCGGGCCTGGCCGGAGCCCTGCTCGTGGGTGCTTCTGCAGCCAAGGCTTATGCCGCCGCGTGGGGCGTGCCTTTTTATGGCGTCAACCACCTTGGCGGGCACGTCGCCGTGGCCAACCTCGAGGGCGAGAGCCTGCCGCACTCGATCGCCCTGCTGGTCTCCGGTGGGCACACGCAGTTGCTCGAGGTCGAGGCCGTAGGAAAGCCCATGCGCGAATTGGGCTCCACGCTTGACGATGCCGCCGGTGAAGCCTACGACAAAGTCTCCCGCCTCCTAGGGCTGGGGTATCCGGGCGGGCCGGTCATTGATAAGTTGGCCGCCCGCGGAAAACCCACCATCGATTTTCCCCGTGGCATGTCGCGTGCCGAAGATCTGCGCGGCGAGCACCGGCATGATTTCTCTTTCTCGGGGCTCAAAACCTCCGTTGCGCGCTATGTGGAGCGCGCCGAAAAGGCCGGCGAGACCATCTCCGTGGAGGATGTATGCGCCTCGTTCCAAGAGGCGGTGGCCGACGTACTCACCGCCAAGGCCATTCGCGCCTGCGAGGATACCGGGGCGAAGGTGCTGTTGCTCGGTGGCGGCGTCGTGGCCAATTCCCGGCTGCGGGAGCTAGCCGCCGAGCGTTGCAATGCCGCCGGTGTGGAGCTGCGCGTGCCGCGGTTTAACCTGTGCACCGATAACGGCGTGATGATTGCAGCCCTTGGCGCCCAGCTCATTCATGAGGGGGCTGCGCCGTCGAGCCTGGGTATTGGCACCGATACGCAAATGGATGTGGAAGAGCCACAGTTAACCTAAAGTTCTTCTTCCTCGCACTGCGGGGTGGGGGAAGCGGCGGTAACGTTTAACGCGTTCACGCCTTCTCCGCTTTAAAGGATCTTTCTCTCATGACCGTTGGTTTCCTCGTCAACCCCGATCTCACTCGCAGAAAAATCGAGTTTGAGTTAGAACACGCCAACCAGTTCTTGGGCGGCACCACCGAGGATCGCGTCTCCGTCGTCTTTCAAGATGACGGCACGACCTACGCCGCGCTGTATAACCCAGAAGCTAAACAGGAAGGCGCCGAGCCCAACCCGGTTGCTTCCCTGGCCCGCAATGCTGCCGACACGGGAAACTCCGCCTTTTTGCAGGATCCCATCCGCGCTATCAGCGGCCCAGTTATCTTCGTGGATGCAGAGGGCGAGGAAGACTACATCGACGAGGTCATCGCATCCGTTGAGCACGGCATCCGCGCGGTGAAAAACTACCGCGAGGATTTCTCGGACGAGTACACGCTCTGGCGCGCTGCGGTCATCAACTCCACGAAGAGCGCATAAGCACCCTTTTTAACGCTCGGTGTGGCGCAGCCACATCAGCACCGCTTTGACCCGGCGATTGGCGTCTTCGGGACGAAATCCGAGTTTTAGAAAAACATTGGAGACGTGCTTGCTTACCGCGCCCGCGGTTAATACCAGCGCGTTTTCAATTTCTTGATTGCTCAAACCTTGTGCCATGAGCCCCAAAACCTCGCGTTCGCGGGCGGTTAATTGGCTCAGCCCCGTGCGCCGCGCGGATAGCAGGGCGGTGACCACTTCTGGGTCGACGACGGTACCGCCGCCCGCCACTTCCTCGAGGGTGTGCACGAATTCGTCCACATCAGATACGCGCTCTTTGAGCAGGTAGCCGAATCCGCCGTGCTCTAAGAGCCGGTCCAAGTAGCTTGCCGCCACGTATTGGCTGAGCACCACCACCGGTTGCGACGGGTCTGCTGCCCGAACATCGTGCACGGCGCGCAGCCCATCATCGCTCATGGTAGGCGGCATGCGGACATCGCTAATGATCAGATCGAAGTGGTCACTGCCCGCGCAGGCGCGCAATTCCTCCGCATCGTTGACAGCGGTCACGCTATGGCCCAGTGCCGTCAAAAGCTGTTCTAGCCCGGCGCGCAAAAGGGCAGAATCTTCTGCCAATAAGAGTTTCATCGGGCCTCCTTTAGCGGTAGTGACATGGTTAAGGTTGCTCCTTGTCCCTCTGTGTGAGCGGGAAAGAAGTCGACGCTGCCGCCTAGTGCCGCTGCCCGCTCGTGCAGCCCTGCCAACCCAGTGCCCGCAGTCGCCCCGGTGGTCTTTGCGCTAGTCGCTTCGTCACCTGTGTCGGCGCTGGTACCAACGCCGGCACGGGAATGCGCGGGGCCGGACGCGCTAGGGCCTCCTCCTGCGGAGAGGCCGCCGACGCCATTATCGCGGACGCTCACGCGGAGATCGTCGCCAAAAGATATGGACACGGTGGCGGCGGTGGCCGCGCCGTGGGTGGACGCGTTGGTTAGTGCTTCTGCTACCGCGTGGTAGGCCAGTAGCGCCGTCGTTTCCCCAATGGAGCGTTCTGCGCCTTCAACGTGCAATTCCGCGTCGAGCCCGCTGTGGGCTAAGAGCTCATCGAGGGCGGGGATGAGGCCGTCATCGAAAAGCACCTGTGGTGCAATGCCGCGCACGGTAGCGCGCAGGGCGGATAGGGCATGGGTGGCGTTGTGTTCGGCATCGGCAAGCGCCTGCTGAGCCTCGGGCGGGGCCTGCAGCTTGGCCGCAGCCAGGTTGAGCTTGAGCGCGGTCAGGTACTGCTGGGGACCGTCGTGGAGCTCGCGCTCGATGCGGCGGCGCTCGCCCGAAAAGGCATCAATAAGCGTGGCGCGTGAGGCCGCCAACTCCTGCGCAGAAGGGCTCAGCGCGAGGCGGGTGAGGGAAATAGAGGCCTTGACCAGCAGGCGGTTGAGCACCACCAGTAGGACGAAGAGCACGGTGGCCGCGAGCCAGCACACGACAAAAATCAATGGGCGATTATCGGTGGTCCACTCGCCGACGTTGAACTCGGCCTGCGGAATAAACGGCGCGATAACCAGTACGCCCGCGACAAAACCGACAAAGACCCAGTTGGCAAAGCAGGCCACGCAAATAAGAAGTTGCAGTAGGAGGTGATAAAGCTGCTGCCAATCAAACCAACGGTTGGCCCGTCGCGCGGGAATATCAACGCCCATCCATTTCGCACCACAGCGGCCGATAAACTCCGCGGCGCGGGCTACCAGCGGAATCCACGGCAGCATGAGTACGGAGACCACCAGTCCCGGAAGCGCGAGCACACCGAGGACGAGGCTCCACGCATTGGCCTTGACAGTTCGCATATTCGTTCAGCCTAGCCGCCGCGCCGGGGTGGTGGCAGTAGAGCTAGCCCCACCATTTTCTGGGCAGCTATCCCCATCGCGCGTGCGGGATGCGGCCGGTGGAATGGGAAGCATGTTAAAAGCACAGAATCTGAGCAAGCGCTACGGCACCCATCCCGCTCTCGCCGAGGTGAACTTAAGCATCGAGCCGGGGGAATTTGTCGCGATTATGGGGCCATCCGGTAGCGGCAAGACCACCCTGTTGAACCTGCTCTCCGGGCTGGATAAGCCCAGCTCCGGCACGGTCAACGCGCCGGGCCGCACGGAGCGCGCCTTCGTATTCCAGGACTATAACCTGCTGGAATCGCTCAACGCCCGCAAAAATGCCACGTTGACCGCGCACTTTTCCGGCCGGCGCTGCACCAGCGACGAGGTGCAGAAGACCTTTGCGTCTCTGGGGCTTGACGGGCTTGAGCGCCGCCTGCCCGCGCAGCTTTCCGGCGGCCAGCAGCAGCGCGTTGCCGTGGCCCGCGCCTTGCTGGCCGGTGCACCGTATATCTTTGCTGATGAGCCCACGGGCGCGCTTGACGATGCCACCGCCGAGCTCGTCCTTACCCATCTCCGCACCGCCGCACGGGGCGGGGCCGCAGTGGTCATGGTGACCCACTCCTACCTTGCCGCGGAGGCCGCCGACCGCATTATCGAGCTCCAGGAGGCCAACCATGCTGGTGTGGCTTAAGGATTTACAAAGCAATTGGCTATCCTGGCTTGCCGTTGCGCTGACCATGGTGGTCTCATCGGCCGCGTGTGCACTGGCGGTATCGATGCTGGTAGCCACCTCGGACGCGGACGATGATCCCACGGGGCCTCTCGGTGGTACCGTGCTGGGCATGGCGGTCTGCGCCGTCGTGTTGATTACGTTGTCGCAGATGCGGCTGATCATTGAGGAACGCGAACCCGTCTACCGCTCGTGGCGCATGATTGGCATGCCCGGGTGGATGATCAATAGCTTCATCGTGGGGCAGGTCAGTGCCGTAAGCGCTATCGCGGCGCTCATCGGGACCTTCCCGGCGCGCCTGTTTGTCGAGCCCATGGCCGCGGCCTTTCGCAGCGACGGGATTCCCATGCCGGAATTGGCCATTACCCCGCTGGTCATCCGCATCGCCGTGTCCGTGTGTGTGGCATCGGCGGTTTGCGGTGCCCTCATACCGCTGCGCCGGGTCTTTCGCCCGCGGGTGGAATCGCGCCCGGTGTGGGTGGTGCTGCGCTGCCTCGTGGCCGCAGGCTTGGTAGGCGGTGCCGTGTACGGCTGCCTGCAGATAGAAGATCCTGGCGATAGCCTCGCCGCTTCCATGGGGCTGGTCATCCTGGTGGCACTCATGACGCCGTGGCTTATGCCCGCCCTGGACCAATGGACGCGCCTGTGCGGCATCGCCGGGGCCAATGTGCGGGTGCGCCGCCGCTTCTCAGTGCCTCATATCGTGCCGTGGGTATTGCTCGGTGGCCTGATCGTTGCAGTGGGCTCTGGGGTGATGATGCTCAAAGGTACGGAAAGCCTCGATACCTTGTCATCGGGGCGAGTCTTCGCGGCATTTCTCGGCCCAGTCGTTGCCCCGAGCATCGTTGGTGCGGTGTTGACCTCACTCATTATGCGCTCGCGCATCGCTAGCGATGTACGCGGCCTGCGGTTGGCCGGCGCCTCACCGGCGGCGTGGGCACGGGTGCAGGTGGGAGAGGCCTTTTGCCTGACCGTTACCGCTGCGGCGATAGTCATTGCCTTGAGCGCAACGGTAGTGATGCTGCTCAACCAGCTGCTGCATCCCGATTCTCATTCCGGGATGGGCGCGCTGTGGGAGGGCCTCGCCGGGGTGTGGTGGGCGCCGTTCGGCCTAATTTTTGGCGCCATGTTTCTCGCGCTGTGCGCCGTCAAGCTCATTCTCGCGGGATTTCTGCGCTCAACCGCCCAGATCCGCACAAACTGATGGATGAATCGCCGATATTCTGATGGGTAAAACGCGCTCAAACTGATGGGCAAAACTCTGATATTCTGATGGGTAAAACGCGCTCAAACTGATGGATGGGTTTAAAATGACTGGTCAAGAAGGCTATGTTTATCTCCCGCGAGTAGAGGATTCGCGGCTTCATGGAGTCCTGCAGCGATCCGGTGGAGTGTTGATAGAAGGCCCAAAGGGCTGTGGGAAATCCGCGACCGCACGGCAAATTGCGGGCAGTCTCGTCCAAGTGGATACGGATTTAAATCTCGACATGCAGCTCAGCACCGTTCCGGATTTGGCGTTGGAGGGGGATACGCCGCGAGTTTTTGATGAGTGGCAAGAAAAACCGCAGTTGTGGAACTTGGTGCGGCATGAGATTGACCGTCGGCAAGCGCCTGGGCAGTTCATTCTTACTGGGTCGACTGCGCCAATGGAGGAACAATCCAGGCACTCGGGTGCGGGGCGCATAGCCAGGCTGCGGATGAAGACCTTCAGTTTTTATGAGTCGGGGCATTCTAATGGCGCAGTATCATTAGCCGAATTGGTAGCTCAGGAATCCCCCCAGTCGAATGGGGAGACGGTTGTAGATGTTGCAGGGATTATCGAGCGCATGGCGCACGGAGGCTGGCCCGCAAACCGGAATTTTTCCGTTGAGGCGGCGCAGGAGAATCTGCGCAGTTATATCGATACTGTGGCCCACGTGGATATCAATGCCGCCGATGGTGTGCGAAGGGACCCGGTAAAAGTAACGACACTTATTCGTTCGCTTGCCCGTGGGGTAGCCACAGAACAGTCCATTTCTTCTATTGCTACCGATATTGGCGCGCAAAGGGCTACGGTCAGCGAGTACCTTGCTGCGTTGCAGCGCATCTTCATCGTGGAAGAACAATTGGCATGGTCCTCCCATCTTCGCTCCCGGGCTAGCCTGCGAACGGCACCGAAGAGGCATCTGGCGGATCCGGCGTTGGCGGCTGCTGCCGTGGACGCGTCCCCAGACAAGTTGCTGCGCAACCTTGCCTTTGTCGGGCAGCTTTTTGAATCCCAAGTTGTCCATGACCTGGCAGTGCTAAGCGGGAAGCGTATTTTTCACGCCCGTGATGCCTCTGGGTTGGAAGTGGATGCGGTATTTGAGCTGGCGGGCAGGACCGTTTTCGTAGAAATTAAATTGGGGCAAAGCCAAGAGATCATTGAGAAGGCGGTAAGCAATTTGCAGGCCTTCGCAGAACGCTTTGAATGGGAGGTCCCGCCCGTCTTGATGATCGTGACGGGAGGAAACCTGAGCTTTCGGCATCCGAGCGGGGTACGCGTGGTGTCCCTGACGCACTTGGCGCCGTAGCGCGGCCCAGCAACGGGGGTCGCGTCGTTGTTGAGGGTTAGCAGTCACGAGGGTAGAGTGCTAATCAGGTTGTTTGACCCACAGTTGTTCACCCGCGACGACGGCTGTGCTGGACATCCACAACCGGCACGCGCGCGCCATTAAGGTGCGCAAACGAACAATACGGAGGAAACATCATGGCAACTATTAAGCCGCTTGAGGACCGCGTCCTCGTACAGATCGTAGAAGCAGAATCCACCACCGCATCCGGCCTGGTTATCCCGGACTCCGCAAAGGAAAAGCCGCAGGAAGCAACCGTTATCGCCGTCGGCCCGGGCCGCTGGGAAGATGACGATGACCGCATCCCCATGGACGTTAAGGAAGGCGACACCGTTGTCTTCTCCCGCTACGGCGGCACCGAGCTGAAGTACGACGGCGAAGAGTACTTGCTGCTGAGCCAGCGCGACATCCTCGCCATCATCGAGAAGTAGGAACTACTTATGGCAAAGCTTATTGCATTCGACCAAGAAGCCCGCGAGGGAATTCAGCGCGGCGTCGATACGCTGGCTGATGCCGTTAAGGTCACCCTCGGCCCGCGCGGCCGCAACGTCGTCTTGTCCAAGGCCTTCGGTGGCCCGACCGTTACCAATGACGGCGTGACCATCGCCCGCGATATCGATGTCGAGGAGCCCTTCGAGAACCTCGGCGCCCAGCTGGTTAAGTCCGTAGCGGTCAAGACCAACGACATCGCCGGCGACGGCACCACCACCGCGACCTTGCTGGCCCAGGCGCTCATCTTTGAGGGCCTGCGCAACGTTGCAGCCGGCGCTAACCCGATTGAGCTCAACCGCGGCATCTCCGCAGCGGCGGAAAAGGCCGTCGAGGAGCTTAAGGCACGCGCCACCCCGGTTAACTCCGCCTCCGAAATCGCGCAGGTAGCTACCGTGTCCTCCCGCGATCCGGAGGTCGGCGAGATGGTGGCCGGCGCCATGGAAAAGGTGGGCAAGGACGGCGTCGTCACCGTCGAGGAGTCCCAGACCATGGACTCCACCGTGGATGTCACCGAAGGTATTTCCTTTGACAAGGGCTACCTTTCCCCGTACTTCGCTACGGAGGAAGAGACCAACCACGCCGTGCTTGACGATGCCGCCATTTTGCTCGTCCGCAACAAGATTTCTTCCCTGCCGGACTTCTTGCCGCTGCTGGAAAAGATTGCAGAAACCAACCGCCCGACCCTCATCATCGCGGAAGACGTCGAGGGCGAGCCGCTGCAGGCGCTCGTGGTCAACTCCATCCGCAAGGTCCTGAAGGTTGCTGCCGTAAAGGCACCGTACTTTGGCGAGCGCCGTAAGGGCTTCATGGATGACCTGGCCGTGGTTACCGGCGCCACCGTGGTGGACCCTGAGGTGGGCGTCAACCTGAACGAGGTCGGCCTCGAGGTGCTGGGTTCCGCACGCCGCGTGACCATCACCAAGGAAGACACCGTGCTTGTCGATGGCGGCGGCAGCGCCGCAGCCCTCGACGATCGCCGTGAACAGATCCGCGGCGAAATCGCCCGCACCGATTCCACCTGGGATAAGGAAAAGCTCGAGGAGCGCTTGGCCAAGCTCTCCGGCGGCGTCGCCGTTATCCGCGTCGGTGCCGCAACCGAGACCGAGGTCAACGAGCGCAAGCTGCGCGTCGAGGACGCCATCAACGCCGCCCGCGCGGCCGTGGAAGAAGGCGTCATCGCCGGCGGCGGCTCCGTGCTGGTGCAGATCTCCAAGGAACTCGAGTCCTTTGCCCAGGACTTCGAGGGCGAGGCTAAGGTCGGCGTTCTCGCCGTCGCCCGCGCCCTGACCCGCCCGGCATTCTGGATCGCAGAAAACGCAGGCCTCGATGGCTCCGTCATTGTCTCCCGCGTATCTGAGATGGCCAACGGTGAAGGCTTTAACGCCAACTCCCTGGAGTACGGCAACCTCATCGATAACGGGATCATCGATCCCGTGAAGGTCACCCACTCCGCAGTGGTCAATGCCACCTCCGTTGCCCGCATGGTTCTTACCACCGAGGCATCCGTTGTGGAAAAGCCGCAGGAAGAAGACAACGCTGAGGCCGGTCACGGCCACGGCCATCACCACCACTAATTCCTGCGCTGTATTTAGCTCAGAGCCCGCCGCACCTTCCCCGTCTTATTGGGGAGGCTTGCGGCGGGCTTCTGGCTTATACGTAAAGCACGCGGGAACATAACCCGTGCGATGCCACGGTAGACCTTTTTAGCCGCCAGCGGCAGCAGGGGAGAGGCTAGTTCACAAAAGGTGCCAAGCTTAGGGTTCCTCCTCAGCCGGAGGCTGCCTCGTCTTTAGCGGCACACCCCAGGGCTTAGCGGGCTCGAAGGCGTCCCTCACGGGGCGTTATTTGCAGCAGGCGCTTGCTACGCAGGGCTAATTCGGAACCCCGGACTCCCGCCCGCCGCGAACGCGGTGTGTGGACTTTGCGCGCTAACTTTAATTTTGGGTTAAACGTTGACCGTTGTGCGGCGACGCTTGCGCAGCGCCACCACGCGCTCAGACTCGCTCATGCCGCCCCAGACGCCATACGGTTCGGCTGAACGCAGGGCGTGCTCGCGGCACAGCTCGATAACCGGGCAGGAATTGCAGATGGCCTTGGCGCGGTTTTCGCGCTGGGCGCGGGCTCGGCCACGCTCTCCGTCTGGATGGTAAAAAACGTCCGAGTTTTCACCGCGGCACGCACCTTGCAACTGCCAATCCCATACATCTGCAGTAGGTCCGAGAAGAGACTTGGACTGAGACACGTTTCTTAATCTCCTTATAACAGGACGAGAATTCTTACGCTGGCGGCCGGTGGAGAGTCATCCGCGAACCGCAACGATTTGTAGTGTGTCGCGTCTTGGTAAACAAAGGGTTACTAGTATTTAACTTCTAGGTATTGTATCTATTTATGGGACTCGTTAGCGCCCATTTACCTGCAATAATGACTAAGGTTAACGAATTATGAATTTTCCTCTTTCTATTGTGCAGGGGCCATAAACCCGCCTTCAAAGCAGGTACAACCGCTGGGCGCGGGTTTCTTGGTGGTGTTTTTCCTTGCTGGGGCATCGCCAAGCAAGGGCAGTGCCGAGGCGGAGGTGTGCAACGCAGTTGTCCCTTTGCGCTCCCTGCCCCAGAGGAAATATGGTTGAATATCGATTTAATAGTCTGCAGAGGGTACAGTCGTGAGCGATAAGGATAAAGAGCTAGCGGATCTCGTTCCGCTGGCCGCTGGTGGTAGCCGCCGCGCACTGCAATCTATCCTGCAAATTATTCATCCGCAGGTGCTGCGTTATTGCCGCGCGCGCATCGGTGGCGGGCGCCAGCCCACTGCGGAAGACGTGACCCAAGAAATCTGCCTCGCCGTCGCTACCTCTATCGATTCCTATGAAGATAAAGGCCGGCCGTTTATGGCCTATGTCTACGGCATCGCTTTTAATAAGGTCACCGATGCCCACCGCGCCATGGGTCGCGACCGCTCTACACCCACCGAAGAGCTTCCAGAAAGCACCGCGAACGAGGCGACTCCCGAGGAATGGGCGCTGGAAAATGACGGTAGTAACAGAATGCGCGCGTTGCTCGATACCTTAAGTGACAAGGCAAAAAACATCGTTATTTTGCGCGTGTTCGTTGGTCTTTCGGCAGAAGAAACCGCCGATATCGTGGGGTCTACCCCGGGTGCGGTTCGCGTCGCACAACACCGAGCTCTCGCACAATTGCGAAAGGCCCTTGGGCAACAACTAGCCACTGAGGGCTAAAGCCACAACCCCGCTCTAGAGACACGCGTAAACCTTCAGAAAGGAAGGAGGGACAGAAACCATCATGGCCTCCAAACACTCCAAAAAGAATAACGATGACCTGACGGAGCAGCTCCAGCCCTTGGTAGATGATGATGCATTCCTCACCGAGCTGTCGCAGGGCAAAGACCCCTCCAACGGCAGCGATGAGCTCGCTGGGTTGTTGCTAGGGCTGAAGGGGGACATCGATAAGCAGATGCCGCCAGCCCCGCGCGTGGACGGGGCAGAGGAAGAACCAGAAGTCATTAGTCTCGATAAGGCGCGGTCTCGTCGGCGCAATCGCCCCGTGATGCACGGACTTATCGGCGCGGCCGCCGCCACCGTCATCCTCGCCGGTGCGGGCGGGGTCATGGTTAATTCTGGCGTGTTTGATGGGCCGGATGAGACCCGCAACGTGGAGCTGGCCGGCACCTTAGATGAGATGGAATCCCGCGCGGCAGAGGGAGATTTCGAAGGCGCGCGCGAGCTTATGAAGGAAGCCCGCTCCAAGCTTGAAGAGGCTGAGGGCAAAGAAGAAAATGCCATCGCTGCCAAAGAGGAAGCCGAAAAGAAGCGTCCTGCCCGTCCGAAGACGAAAACCGTGACGGAAACTGCTACTGAGACCGCGCCGGGCCAAAAGCCGCAGGATAACCCCGAGCCAGCACCAAAAACCGTAACGGAAACGCAGTACGAGACCTCAACCGTGGTGGTAACGGAGCAGGCGCCGGCGAATCCGCAGCCGGAGACGCGCGAGCCCGAAGAAGCACCCACCACAACCATTCAGTTGGGGGCGGGCGCCGAGTAATAACGAGGGCGGTGACTTACACGCCCTAGCGGTTTTCTAGGCCGTCGACGTAGCCCAGCGCGTAGTCCCACGGCACGTAGCGGCGCGGGTCGGGCTCTGCCCCCGGTTCGTGCACTGGGGCGAGCTCGCCCGCCAGCGTGGCGCGCATATTGGCGGCCATAATGTCCCACTCGTAGAAGTGGTTTTCCTGGCAGTCTTCACACAAGAAGAAGATGCCATCGATCCCGCGTGGGCCGAGCACACTTGCGAATTTCTCTACCCGAGCGAGATCGTGGATGAGGGCGAGGCGGTCTTCATCGGAAAGCGGCATGACCTGCTCGTCCTCCTCCAGGAAGGACGCAGGGTCATTCGGATCGTCTGCAAAAGGATCGCGGGGCATATTGGCGAAGAAGTTCACGCCTGCGAGCCTATTGAACTTGCCCGCTTAAGGCAATTAACCCCTAGCCTGAATGGTGTCCTTGGCCGGGCACGCACTACAGTTGGGGTAGCCGCTGAACCTGTTTAAGGAGATACCTCGATGAGCGATTACCCTATTCACACTGGTGGAGATGACCCGAACAAGGTAGCCCTGCGCGGCTTGACCTTTGATGACGTGCTTCTTTTGCCCGCCGAGTCCAATATCGTGCCCTCCGAGGTCGATACCGGCGCGCAATTTACCCGCAATATTCGCCTGGGCGTCCCGCTGGCATCCGCAGCGATGGATACCGTGACCGAGGCCCGCATGGCCATCGCCATGGCGCGCCAGGGCGGCATCGGCGTGCTGCACCGCAACCTTTCTGCGGAAGCGCAGGCCGAGCAGGTAGAAATCGTCAAACGCTCCGAGTCCGGCATGGTCACGGACCCGGTCACCGCCCGCCCCGAGATGACTATTGGCGAGGTCGACGCCCTGTGCGCCCGCTTCCGCATTTCCGGCCTGCCGGTCGTGGATGAGGACGGCACCTTGCTGGGCATTTGCACCAACCGCGATATGCGTTTTGAGCCGGACTTTGACCGCAAAGTCAGCGATGTCATGACCGCGATGCCGCTCGTCGTCGCGCGCGAGGGCGTGTCCAAGGACGAGGCCCTAGAGCTGCTGTCGGCCAATAAGGTAGAAAAGCTGCCGATTGTTGATGCAAATAACAAGCTCATTGGCCTTATCACCGTCAAGGACTTTGTCAAATCCGAGCAGTACCCCAACGCCTCCAAGGATGCTTCCGGCCGTCTGTTGGTTGCCGCGGGCATTGGTACCGGCGAGGAGTCCTATCAGCGCGCCGCCGCGCTTGTCGATGCCGGCGTTGACGCCCTCGTCGTCGACTCCGCCCACGCACACAATAACCGCGTGCTCGAAATGGTCTCCCGCGTGAAGAAGGACTTTGGCGACAAGGTCGATGTCATTGGCGGCAACCTCGCCACCCGCGAGGCCGCCCAGGCGATGATCGACGCCGGCGCGGACGCCATCAAGGTCGGCATCGGCCCGGGCTCCATCTGCACCACCCGCGTCGTCGCCGGCGTCGGCGCGCCGCAGATCACCGCGCTGATGGAGGCCGCAGCCGTCGCCGCCCCCGCGGGCGTGCCGGTCATCGGCGATGGCGGCATGCAGTACTCCGGTGACATCGCCAAGGCGCTGGCCGCCGGTGCCGATACCGTCATGCTGGGCTCCATGTTCGCCGGCACCACTGAGGCGCCCGGTGACATCGTGGTGTACCAGGGCAAGCAGTACAAGCGCTACCGCGGCATGGGTTCCATGGGCGCCATGCAGGGTCGCGGGCTTTCCGGCGAAAAGCGTTCCTACTCCAAGGACCGCTACTTCCAGGCCGACGTACGCAGCGAGGACAAGCTGGTGCCAGAAGGCGTGGAGGGTCGCGTGCCCTTCCGCGGTGAGATCGATGCCATCGTGCACCAAATCATCGGCGGCCTGCGCGCGGCCATGGGCTATACCGGCTCGGCCACCTTAGATGAGCTCAAGACCAAGCGATTTGTCCAGATCACCGCCGCGGGCCTGAAGGAATCCCACCCGCACCACCTGCAGCAAATCGCCGAAGCCCCGAACTACCGCTAGGACAAACATGCGTGAATACGCCGAAATCGGCATCGGCCGCGAGGCCCGCCGCACCTTTGATTTAGACCAGGTCTCCATCGTCCCCCAGCGCCGCACGCGCTCGTCCAAGGACGTGGATACCACCTGGAATATCGATGCCTATACTTTCGATACCCCCTTCGTTTCGCACCCCACCGATGCGCTCGCCACGCCCGAGTTCATCATCGAGATGGGCAGGCAGGGCGGGCTCGGCGTCATCAACGCCGAAGGCCTGTGGGGCCGCCACGAGGACCTCGAGGGTGCGTTGGCGCGCATCTATTCCCAGCCGGGCGATAACTCCACCATTCAGGAGTTGCACGCCGCCCCGCTTGACGATGCCCTCCTTGCCTCCCGCATTGCCCAAGTGCGCGAGTCCGGTGTGACCGTCGCCGTGCGCGTTTCGCCCCAAAACGCCCGCGAGATGGCGCCGAAGGCCATTGCCGCCGGAGCCGAGCTACTGTTCATCCAGGGCACTTTGCTGTCAGCAGAGCACGTCGCCACCGGCGGCGAGCCGCTGAACCTGAAGGAATTCATCGGCTCGCTCGAAGTACCCGTCATTGCCGGTGGCGTGGCCGACTACACCACGGCGCTGCACCTGATGCGCACCGGTGCGGCCGGCGTCATCGTGGGCGCGGGCGTGACGACTAATGCGGAAACCGTCGGCATCGATACCGCCATGGCCACCGCCATTGCCGATGCCGCCGCCGCCCGCCGCGACTACCTTGACGAGACCGAGGGCCGCTACGTGCACATCATTGCGGATGCGGAATTCGATAATTCCGGGACCATCGCCAAGGCCTTCGCCTGCGGCGCCGATAGTGTTGCGCTCGGCCCCCTTCTTGCCCAGGCCCGTGAGGCAGGCGGTAGGGGATGGTACTGGCCGGCTACCGCAGGCCACCCGCGGTTCCCGCGCGGATACGCGCAGTTCGCCGGGGTCGATACCGACCTCGATGTGGATTTCCTCACCGCAGGTAATACCGCGCCCGTGGCTGCGCCGAGCCTGGAAACCGTGCTGCACGGCCCATCCAGCGAACCATTCGGCCGCACCAACCTTGTGGGTGCGCTGCGGCGTGCCCTCGCAAAGTGCGGGTACACCGACCTGAAGTCCTTCCAGAAGGTCGAGCTCGCGGTTCGCTACTAAGTAGCGTGCGGCGCGCCTCGCACCGTGCAAGCCCGCGCCGCTCGCCCCGAATCCCGCCGCGCGCCGAATCGCTGCGCCCGGCGCCGCCGCGCTCACGGCTTCCTGGCGCACCCTGTGTTACTTGTGTCCAGGGTCCCTTGCGCACCCCGATTCGCTTGCGCGCCCCGCGCCACCACGGTGCGAAAGCCGCCGCAATGCGCTACATGGGCAAGCGCTTCCTAGGCCGCGGGGCCTATGGGCTAGACTATGGGGCGTGACTAAGCCAAATACTACCCCGCGCCCAGTCCTCGTCGTGGACTTTGGCGCTCAGTACGCGCAGCTCATTGCCCGCCGCGTGCGCGAGGCCAAAATCTACTCCGAGGTTGTTTCCAACTCCGCCTCTATCGAGGAAATCAAAGCTAAAGACCCCGCCGCGCTTATTTTGTCCGGCGGCCCGTCGTCCGTCTATGCCGATGGTGCCCCAGCGCTCAAGCCTGAGCTGCTGGAGCTTGGCGTTCCGGTCTTCGGCATTTGCTACGGATTCCAGGCCATGAACCACATCCTCGGCGGTACCGTATCGTCTACCGGTGAGCGTGAATACGGCCGCACCGATATCGACGTCAAGGGTGGCATCCTGCACGAGGGCCTCGAGCCCACGCACAAGGTGTGGATGTCCCACGGCGATGCCGTCTCCGCCGCCCCCGAGGGTTTCGACGTAACCGCTACCTCCGCCGGCGCCCCCGTCGCCGCGATGGAGTGCCCGGCCAAGCAGATGGCCGGCGTGCAGTACCACCCAGAGGTGTTGCACTCGCCCCACGGCCAAGAAGTGCTCACCCGCTTCCTCACGGAGATCGCCGGTCTGGAGCAAAACTGGACCGCCGATAATATCGCCGAGCAGCTCATCGCGGATATCCGCACCCAAGTAGGCGAGGAAGGCCGCGCTATTTGCGGCCTGTCTGGTGGCGTGGACTCTGCGGTCGCTGCAGCTTTGGTGCAGCGCGCCATTGGCGATCGCCTGACCTGTGTATTCGTCGATCATGGCCTGCTGCGCGCGGGTGAGCGCGAGCAGGTTGAAACGGATTTCGTGGCCTCGACCGGCGCCAAGCTGGTTACCGCCGACGAGCGTTCGGCCTTCCTGCAGAAGCTCGCTGGCGTGAGCGACCCCGAGGAAAAGCGCAAGGCTATCGGCGCGGAGTTCATTCGCTCCTTTGAGCGCGCCGTGGCCGGTGTGCTTGACGATGCCCCCGTCGGCTCCACCGTCGATTACCTCGTCCAGGGCACCTTGTACCCGGATGTCGTTGAATCCGGCGGCGGCGATGGCACCGCCAATATTAAGTCGCATCACAACGTTGGCGGCCTCCCGGATGACGTCGAGTTCGAGCTCGTCGAGCCGCTGCGCTTGCTCTTTAAGGACGAGGTGCGCGCGGTGGGTCGCGAGTTGGGCCTGCCGGAAGAGATCGTCGGCCGTCAACCCTTCCCGGGCCCGGGCCTAGGCATCCGCATCATCGGCGAGGTTACCGAGGAGCGCCTCGAGACTCTGCGCCAGGCGGATCTTATTGCCCGCACCGAGCTGACCAATGCCGGCTTGGATGAGCAGATTTGGCAGTGCCCGGTCGTGCTGCTTGCCGATGTCCGCTCCGTCGGCGTCCAAGGCGATGGCCGCACCTACGGCCACCCCATCGTGCTGCGCCCAGTATCTTCCGAGGACGCCATGACCGCGGACTGGACCCGCTTGCCGTATGACGTGCTAGAGAAGATCTCCACCCGTATCACCAACGAGGTCAAGGACGTCAACCGCGTGGTCTTGGATTGCACCTCCAAGCCACCGGGAACCATCGAGTGGGAGTAAAACCCACAAAACGGCATGCGTAGAAGGCGCTCAGTACTTGAGCGCCTTTTCGCATACCTGCGGCTAGTTGCGGGGTGTTACGGGTGGCCGCCAGACGATGCGACCGCCCACTCTTTCTAGCCGCCCGCGCCGGGGCGGGGCATTGGGGTCGTCGTCGTTGATGCCGTTATGGTAAGCACAGCACACGACGAGGTTTTTCATATTGGTCTCCCCGCCGCGACTCCAGGCCGTCAGGTGGTGGACCTGGGATAGATCTGCCGGTTGGTTGCACCCGGGCCAGGCGCAGCGTGGATTTTCCGCGGCCGCCATCATTCTTTGTTTATCGGTGGCCACGCGCGCCGTGCGGTAGAGGTTGACCGGCCCTTCTACCGGATGCACGAGGGTGACATAACCCGTTTCGCCGTCCCCGCTGCCGCTGCCGTTGGCGTCGCCGTCGCCATTGCCGTTGGGGCTGGGGCCGGGGGCGGAATAGCCGGCATCGTTAAGCACGCGGCGCAAGTACTCGGTACCGGACATGGTCGCACCGTTGGTGAGATCGAGCTGCACGTCATCGCCGTGGCCATCGCGGATGCGAATGAATTTCTCCAGCGGCACGACGGCGTTGGTTACCACCGTGGAGCGCGCGGCGCTGCCGGCGCCGAAGAAGATATCTTCCACCGCCTGCAGCGGCTTTTTATCAGTGGCCGTAATCGCGCCCTGCAGATCCGCGATGAAGCGAGAGGTCCCCGTAATGGCAAGCGTCCAGTAGTCATTGGGCCGCCGGTACGTGCGCACGCCGGGGCTGACCGTGGACTTTTTCATCTCGCGCACCCGGCGCCGAGCGTGTTTGATGATAACGCTCATCTCCGCAGACATCGCACAGCATTCCGCACGCAGCTCCCACGCCTGTTTCTTGCTGGGCGCGCGATTAACTACGCGCTCGATGCCGGCCAGGAGGGAAATGGGGTGGGCGTTGGTGCGGGCATCGGCAATGGCGCGGCGCTGCATCCGGCTAAAGGCGGTGCGGCCGTAGTAGCTTTCGCATAAAAGGAGCAGGTCGGCGGCGATGGCATCGGGCGCGCCGCGCTCCATGAGCTCAGACCCAGAGAGCCCGCGGCACGCGGCGATGATGTCCATGCCGGGCGCGAGGGCGGTCAGGTAGGTCTCGAGTGCGTTCATGCCGCCTACGCTAGGGCGGTGTTAGCCCGCGCTCAATCGGTAGGGCAACCGCAAGGGCACAAACTGTGGATAACCCGGATCCGCAGCGCGAAAACCCGGGGAAATTCTGTGGATAAGTCCCCGCAGTGTCGCATGGATTAGACAAAGGCCAGCCGGCGCGTGCCATCCACGTGGGGGAAGGCGATAAAACTGATGCATGAGACCGCAACCCACACCAGCGCCGAGCCCCACGCGGGCAGGCCCAGGATGGGCGCGAGCATGATGAGAAGCCATAGAATCATCAGCGGTACTAGCTGCGCGATGGTGGGGATGAGATCGGCATCGTGCCGGTCAGCATAGGAGCGCATCTCGCGGCGGTAGGGGTGGGCAAAGACCAAGACGAATGCCGCCACGAGGCAGACCGCGGCCCCAGATAGGGTGGCGAAGAAATGGGTGCGGGTGGTCAGTAGCGCGACGGTGGCGCCGATCAGGATGGAGGATCCGAGGCGCACCCACGGCGGGGTGGGGATGGGGGTTGGATTCTCGCGCATAGCACCGTAGGCCTCGTTCAGGTTCATGCGCTTAAGACTACCATTCGAACATACAGTTGCATGTGTCCGGTTGAGGGTTCATACTGTGTGGGTGAGTCAAACGAACGTTCGCCTAGAAAAAGCGGTGGCAGGGCTGGATAGGTCCGACCGCGTTGCGGTGCTGCGCGCCCGCATGCAGGCGATGGAGCAGGAAGACGAAGACGAGCTGGTAGATACCGTTCCCCAGCTGGCGCGGCTACTTCCCGCAGGTGGGCTCGCCCGGCGGAAGGTGGTCTCGTGCGCGGAGTGTCCCGCGCTCGTGGTGGAGCTTATCTGCCATCTTACGGCCCACGGGGGTCATGTGGGGCTAGTGGGGTGGCCGGATCTTTCTCTCGCACAAGTTGCCGAAATGGGGCAGCTCAACAACGTGGTCACCGTCCCCGATCCGGGCCTGGAGGCATGGGCGGTAACCAGCGTGCTGGCAGAGGGCATGGACCTTATCATCCACCACGGCCCGCCCGGCGAGCTGAGCCTGGCCAAGGCGCGGCCGGTGTGGGCGAAGATCCGCGGCGGGCAGGCCGCGGTGCTGACCGTGGGTGCGCGGCTGCCGGGCACCGCGGTGCGCATTGGGGCGGAGGTGAGTACGTATCGGGGCATCGGCAAGGGCAGCGGGCGCATCCGCGGCGTGGATATTGATCTTGCGGTGGACTCGAAAAAGGGCACCGCACGCGGGAGCCTTACCATGGGCGAGCCCCGCAGGTTGGCGGCCGTATGAGGGCGGCTGCGGTGTGGTTTCCGGATTGGCCCATCCAGGCGGTTGGGCAGGCAGGGCCGGTGTTGATCGCGCGCAATCACGCGGTGTTGGTCTGCGATAGTGCGGCGCGCCGGGCGGGCATTCGGCGCGGGATGCGCCTGCGCCAGGCCCAAGCGATTTGTCCTGAGGTAAAGGTGGTGGAGGCGAACCCGGATAGGGATGGAGCGGCCTTCGCGGAGATTGCGGCGGGCCTGGATGCCGTGGCCTCGTCCGTGGAGGTGCTGCGGCCCGGCCTGGCCATCGTGGATGCGGGCGCGGCGCTGCGCTATCACGGGCCAGAAGCACTGGAGATGCTTGCCGATGCCACCGCGCACGCCGGTTTTGATTCCACCCTCGGCGTGGCAGACGAGATTGCCACGGCCATCATCGCGGCCCGGCACCACGGGGTAGGCGCGGTGTTGCCGGAGGGCGAGTCGCGGGATTTCTTGGCCGCCCAGCCCGTGAGCGTTTTAGCCGCGGAGGCCGCGCTGGGGTTTTCTGCGGAATTTGTGGTCCAGCTGCAGAAATTGGGTGTGCGCCGGCTAGGTGATGTGGCGGAGCTGCCGTTTAAGCAGGTGGTTACCCGGTTTGGGCAGCAGGGAAAACGCGCGCACGAGGTAGCACACGCGCGGGCGGACCGGCGAGTATCCCCGGAAATGGCGCGGCCTGACCTGTCCGTTAGCAGCGAGCAATCCATCGAACGCGTGGATGCGGCGGCGTTCGTGGCCCGGCAACTGGCCGCGCAGCTGCACGTGCGGTTGGCGGAGGCGGAAGTGGTGTGCGTGCGCCTGCGCGTGGTGGCGGAGTTGGCTACTGGCGAAACCGTGGCTCGGGTATGGCGCACTCATGAGGCGCTCACGGAGCAGGCGACCGCGGACCGGGTGCGCTGGCAGCTGGATGGGTGGCTTACGGCGGCGCGGTCGAGCGGCAAGGACGGTGCCGCGATCGTGCGGCTGGTGCTTGAGCCGGTGGAGGTGGCTAGGCCGCAGGCCGATGGCCTCTGGGGCGGGGATGCCTCACAGGAACAGGTCAAGCGGGTGATTTCGCGCGTGCAATCGCAGCTGGGCATAGACCGCGTCTTGCAGCCGCGGGCCGCCGGTGGCCGTGGGGTGGCCGAGCGCATCGAGTACGTGCCCTATGGGGAGCAGCGCGATGCCACGCCGCAGGGCAGCTGGCCAGGCAGGATCCCCGCGCCGCTTCCCGCCCGCCTAGGCGGCGGGCCGAACCACCCGGCCGCGCGCATTCGGCTTATCGATGCCGCCGCGCGGGACGTCATCGTCACCGCCGAGGCCCTCCTATCCTCTGTGCCCGTGGCACTCGGGTGGGGCGCGCACCGCTACCGCGTTATCGGCTGGGCTGGGCCGTGGCCGGTGGATACGCAGTGGTGGACCGAACAGCCGCAGCACGCGGCGCGGCTACAAATTGTGGGCCAGGCTGAACGGGAGCAACGCCAGCGCGCCTGGCTCTTGGTGTGGTCAGAGGGGCGCTGGCGCGTGGAAGCGACGTATTAGGAGCGAATATCTACCACGAGGCGCGTGGGATTTTCTAGCACCTGCACGGAATAAGGCTTGCGCTGGTTCATACCGATGACAAACTGGCTGCGGCCCTCATAGGTGCGGCCGTTGACCACTTGGGTAATAACGCCGCCGGCGGGGGCATCGACGATGCCGATGCGCGGCTCGTCAATGCCGGCCTCAAACGGATAGACCACGCCATCGATATTGACATTGAGCGCGGTATCACCGGCATAGTTAATGGGTTGGCCGGAGCCTTGCTGCTTGGGGTTATCGGCGTAATCCACGAACCAGCCTGGGGAACCCTCGCCCTCGAGCTCGAAGACGGCGCGCTCGAAACCATCGTGCTGGCCCACGCGTACCTTGGTCACCACGAGCTCCGAAGGGGCTTCTGGGCGCAGCGTTTTCATGCTCATATCCGCCTCACCCAGCGGGTTGATGTGCGAGTTTCCCACAGAGGCCGCCATGGTGGTGTCATCCGCTGATTCGGTGCTGCAGCCGGTGAGGAGGGCTGCGGCGGCAAGCAGGAGTGAGAGGCGGGCTTTATACATGACCACTAGAGTATAATTTCCATTAATTACTGCCTAGCGTTGGGGGCAGATCTTGACCGAATTGTTGCCAAATATGTGAGCTGAGTTGCAGACGGGTTAGGCTAGGGTACATGACCGATTTCTGTTCAGATTACCAGGTGGAACCGTTGCCCGGCACAGCGAAAAAAGAGTCCGTGTTTGTCCTCTTTGAGTGGCCCGGCGGCTGGTCGCGCGACGTGCTTGATGGCGATACTTTTGGCCCAGAACTCACGGCCCAACTGAAGAAAAAACTCAAGGGCCAGGCCGGGCTGCAATTGATTCGCCGCCCCGGCCGCGATGGCCGCCAAATCGGCACCATGCACCGGTGTTACCTGGTGTGGGCTGAGCAGGGCGTGATGGAATTGGTCCTTTTGACCGGCCCGGAAAAGATTCTGGATCTGGATCTCTCCGCGCCGGGCCGCAATGGGGGAGGAACCCTCGATACGCCCCTGGTTTTGGTGTGCACCCATGCTAAGCGCGATAAGTGCTGCGCCGTGAAGGGGCGCCCGCTCGCCGCGGAGCTGGTGGAGGATTACCCGGATATGGTGTGGGAGACCTCGCACACGAAGGGGCACCGCTTCGCGCCCTCGGTCATGCTCATGCCGTGGGCCTATTCCTTTGGCCGGATGAATAAGGAAGCCGCCGCGCAGATGATTGCGGCGGCGGCGGAAGGGAAATATTTCTACCCGGTCAATCGCGGGCGCGGCATTTTCGGCCCGCGCGGCCAAGTGGCGGAGTTGGCGGTAGCGCGCGAGCTTATCGATGCCTCTGAGGACCTCTACTACGGCCAGCTCTACGCAGAAGACGAAAAGCAGGGCCCCGTGGTCACGCATGCCGATGGCCGGCGGTGGAGCGTGACGCTCGAGCAGCGCGCCGTGGAAGGAGTGGTTTCTTCCTGCGGCGACGCACCCAAGACCGGCAAGGCGCTTGTGGCCACGGATGTGGAGCTTATTAGCGGCGCATAACCTTGGAGGATAGCCAGTTGCCAAAGAACTGCGCTGCCTGCACCAGCACGATGATGATAAGCGTGGCCACGACGGTGACTTCCCACTCGAAGGCGCGGTAGCCGTAGACGATGGCGAAGTCACCCAGTCCGCCGCCGCCGACGTAGCCGGCCATGGCGGACATATCCACGATGGCGATAAACAGGAAGGTATAGCCCAGAATCAGCGGGCCGAGGGCCTCCGGGATAATCACGGAGGTAATGATCTTCCACGGTGAAGCACCCATGGCGCGGGCGGCCTCGATAACGCCTGGGTCGATGGCCACGAGGTTTTGTTCCACCACGCGCGCTACGGAGAACGTGGCGGCGATGACCATCACGAAGGTGGCCGGTTCGCGGCCGATGGATCCGCCCATCACGGCGACGGTGAGTGGCTGCGCAAACGCCAGCAAAATAATAAACGGGATGGGGCGAACGAAGTTCACCAGCAGGTTGACCACCAGGTAGACGGCCTTATTTTGCAGGATGCCGCCCGGGCGGGCGGTGTAGAGCAAGATGCCGAGCCCCAGGCCCAAAATGCCGGCGACGACGAGGGTGGTCGAGACCATGATGAGGGTGTCGACGATGGCATCGACAAGCGATCCGCCCAAGCGGTCCCAGTCGGCGGCGGCGAGATAGTTGACGTTCATCGTTCAATCTCCTCAATTTGAGTGGTGGCAGATAGGGCGCGGTAGAACTCTTCGATGGCGGCGTCGTCACCGCTCAAGCGCACGGTGAGCTTGCCAAAGGAGTGCTGTTGCAAGGTGGTAATACCGCCGTGGACGACGGCGATGGATACGCCCGCATCCTTCAGCTTGGCGGCGGCGCCGAAGAAGCCGGATTCCTCGGTCAGGTTGATGGTAAACAGGCGGCCTTCATGAACGAGCAGGTCATCGGTTTCCACCACGTCGGGCTCATTGCGCAGCGAGGTAGCAACGAACTTGGCGGCCACGGCGGTCTGGGGATTGGAAAAGACCTGGTAGACGCTGCCTTGTTCTACGACGCGGCCATTTTCCATCACCGCAACCTTATCCGCGATGGAGCGCACGACCTCCATTTCGTGGGTAATGACCACGATGGTGATGCCGAGCTCCTTATTCACCCGGCGCAGCAGGTCGAGGACCTCCTGCGTGGTGGTGGGGTCGAGGGCGGACGTGGCTTCATCGGCAAGCAGCAGCGAAGGATTCGTGGCCAGGGCGCGCGCGATGCCCACGCGCTGCTTCTGGCCGCCGGAAAGCTGTTCCGGGTAGCTTTTCCCCTTATCTCCCAGGCCAACAAAATCCAGCAGCTCCTGCACACGCTGTTGGCGCTCGCGCTTGCCGATGCCCTGCAACTGCAGCGGGTACTCAATATTGCCCGCCGCAGTGCGGGAGTTCATGAGGTTAAACTGCTGGAAGATCATGCCGATATTGCGGCGGATGCCGCGCAGCTTCTTTTCGGACATGCCGACGATATTCTGGCCATCGAGCAGCAGCTCGCCGGAGGTGGGCGTATCCAGGCCGTTGATCATGCGGACCAAGGTGGATTTGCCGGCGCCGGAGTAGCCGATGATGCCGATGATCTCGCCGGAATCGACGGTCAAGGAGACATCGTCAAGAGCTTTGACCTCGGCCTTTTTCTGTTGGAAGACCTTGGTGATATTGCGGAACTCAATGCGAGTGCCGTTCTGGGTGGAATCTGCCACGGGTTGCGTCCTTAGTGAGGAAGTGCCAAACCCCGCCGGGGTGAAAACCGGCGGGGTAGAAGGCAAGGGTGATTAGTCCAAATCTGCTTCGAGCTTGTCCAGGATTTCCTGGAGTTCTTCTGGGGTGCGCTCGACCTCGACGGAGGTACCTGCGGAGTCCTCGTCGACGCCCTTTTGTACCGCATCGGAGTGCCACAGCTCGGCGAGCTTCTTGATGTCCTCGTTATCGGCGTCTTCCTCGCGAACGGCAAAGACGTTGATATAAGGCTCAGCCTCTTCGGAGTTCGGGTCATCCTGGAAGACGGCGGTGGCCGGGTCGATGCCGGCGCGCTCCAGGAAGGAGTTATTGATAATCGCCGGGGTGCCCTCGCCATGCGCGGATGGGGTCTGGGCTGCATCGACCGGCACGACCTTGACCTTGGACTTCTTCTCATCGATGTCCAGCGGCGTTGGGGTGATAAGCCCGTCCTTCTTCAAGGTGATAAGGCCAGCCTGGACCAGCACGTTGATGGCGCGGCCCTGGTTGGTGGAGTCATTCGGGATGGCAACTTCTTCGCCCTCAATGCCATCGAGGGAGTCGTGGCCCTTCCAGAACAGCGCCAGCGGCACGATTTCGGTGGCGACGATGGGGACCAGGTTGGTGCCATTGCCGTGGTTGTACTCGGCCAGGAACTTCAGGTGCTGGAAGTTATTGGTGTCCAGCTCGCCCTGGTTTAGGGCCTGGTTCGGGGTGTTGTAATCCGAGAAAGACTTGATGTCGATGTCGTAGCCGGCGTCCTTGGCTTCTTGCTCAAAGGCAACCCAGGCCTGCTTTGCATCATCGGTGGTGCCAACGGTGATGGTCTTGTCATCATCTGCGTCGGAGGAGCAGGCCACAAGGCTGGTGGCGGCGACGGTAACGGCGGCGGTAGCGGCCGCTGCGCGACGAATCTGCATGAGGTCCCCTTACATGTAGGAGTTTAAATAAATTGACCGTTTAGCAATCTAGCAATAAGCGAACCGCTTTGTCTATTGAACGCGTCTCATTGTGCCGGGTTGTATAGAACATTAATTCGACATTACCCTGTGAAGGGTGAAATTTAATGGTGGAAAGGCGCTGCCGTGGTCGCGTTTAGAAAGGGTACTATCCGGCAAGGACGCTGCCGCGCCCGTCGCCGTGCATCACCTCGGCGGCGGCGATGAGCCTGTCCAGCGCGGGTATTCCGCCGTGCCCTTTGCGGAGCTGCACGCGGTAAGCTCCTATAGCTTCCTCGACGGCGCCGCCGAGCCGGAAGAGCTGGTCGCCCGCGCCCTAGAGCTTGGCCTCGAGGGGCTGGCCGTCGTGGATCGGGATGGCTTCTACGGCCTGATGAAATTCGCGGAAGCCGCAGCTAAGGCGGGCCTTCCGGCCGTGTATGGCGCGGAGCTTTCCCTCGCGGAGGCCCCAGTGACCGTGCTGGCGCGCACGCCGGAAGGCTATCGCCGCCTCTCTCGCCTTATCGCCCGCGCGCGGATGGATGCCGGTGAGAAAGGAGGCGTTGCCTACCCGCCCCTAGACGCCGTGGCGCGCGAGCTCGAGGGCGAGTGCTTTTTCCTGCTGGGGTGGGAGGCTATACAAAAAATCGATCACGTTCTCGAAAGAATAAAAATAGACAGCATAGTTCTCGAATATGCGTGCACAATGTCTCCCGAAGATGCGGATCACCACAGTTTCCTGGATAAGTACAATAATCTCCGCGCCATTGCAACCGCTCGACCTGCGGCAGCAACGCGCGACCAGGTACGGCTCGCCGCTGCCAAACGCGCCTTAGCGCACCGCCAATCCTTAGAGGAAGCCGCACCGGATGCCCACCCGATGGGCGCAGGCTGGATGCGCTCCGGCGAGCAGATGGCCCAGTTGCTTCCAGGCCGGCCCGAGCTTATCGCCGAAACCGTCCGCCTCGCCCGCGAGTGCTCTTTTACCTGGGGTGCCCTCGCGCCCAACCTCCCGGACTTTGTCGTCCCAGAGGGGCATACCGAGATGAGCTGGCTCGAACATGAGGTGTGGCGGCGCGGTAAAAAGCGCTACGCCTCGCGCCCGCCCGAAATACAGGCTAAGGCGAAAAAGCAGATGCGGCACGAGCTGGGCATCATCAAGCAGCTGGGCTTTCCGGGCTATTTCCTCATCGTCTGCGACCTGGTGGATTTTTGCCGCCAGGAAAATATCCTGTGCCAGGGACGCGGGTCCGCGGCCAATTCCGCAGTCTGCTTCGCGCTGGGCATTACCAACGCCGAGCCCATTTCCGCGCAGCTGCTCTTTGAGCGCTTCCTGTCACCGGAACGCGATGGCCCGCCCGATATCGACATCGACATCGAATCCGGCCGGCGCGAGGAGGTCATCCAGTACGTCTATCGCACCCACGGCCGCGACCGCGCCGCACAGGTTGCCAACGTCATTACCTACCGCCGCAAGGGGGCTACCCGCGACGCCGCCCGCGCGCTGGGCTATCCGCAGGGCTCTGCCGATGCGTGGTCGAAGGGAATAGCCGAGCCGCCTGCCGATGTCGCCTTACTCGCCGAGCAATTCCTCGACCAGCCACGCCACCTCGGCATCCACTCCGGCGGCATGGTCTTATGCGACCGGCCGATCGCGGACGTGGTGCCGATGGAATGGGCCCGCATGGAAGGCCGCTCCGTGCTGCAATGGGATAAGGACGATTGCGCCGCCGCCGGGCTGGTGAAATTCGATCTGCTGGGCCTCGGCATGCTGGAGGCGCTGCACCACATGATCGATGCTGTGTGCGCCACCACCGGCCGCGAGGTGCGCCTGTGGGAGCTCGACCTAGCCGAGCCCGCGGTCTATGACATGCTGTGCCGCGCCGATGCCGTCGGTGTCTTCCAAGTGGAGTCCCGCGCGCAGCTGGCCACGCTGCCCCGGCTAAAACCGCGCTGTTTCTTCGACCTCGTGGTGGAGGTCGCGCTCATCCGCCCCGGCCCCATCCAGGGCGGCTCCGTGCACCCCTACCTGCGCCGGCGCGATGGCCTCGAGCCCGTGACCTATGACCACCCGGTGCTGGAGAAATCGCTGGGTAAAACCCTGGGCATCCCGCTTTTTCAAGAGCAATTGATGCAGATTGCGGTAGATGCCGCCGGTTTTACCGGCGCCGAGGCCGATGACCTGCACCGCGCCATGGGCTCGAAGCGCTCGCCGGCTAAGATGGCCGCGCTGCGCAGCCGCTTTTTCGAGGGCCTGCGCGCCACCAACGGCATCGACGGTGAGGTCGCGGAGAAGCTCTGGGCCAAGATCACCGCCTTTGCCGCCTACGGTTTCCCGGAATCGCACTCGCAGTCCTTCGCCTCGCTGGTGTATTTTTCCGCGTGGTTCAAGCACCACTACCCGGCGGAGTTCTGCGTGGGCTTGCTGCGCGCGCAGCCCATGGGCTTTTATTCGCCGCAGTCGCTCATTCAGGATGCCCGGCGCCACGGCGTGCGCGTGCTGCCGGTGAGCATCAACGATTCCGGCGCGCAGGCTAGGGCGCTGCCCACCGGCGAGATCCGGTTGGGCCTCAACCTCATCAAGGGGCTGGGGGATAAGGCCGCCGAGCGCGTGGAGGCCACAGCGCCTTTTAGCAGCGTCTCCGATCTGTCGCGCCGGGCGGATCTTAGCGTGGAGCAGGTAGAGGCGCTGGCCACGGCGGGGGCGCTGGAGTGCTTGGGGTTGGAGCGCCGCCAAGCGCTTTGGCAGGCTGGCGTCGCCGCCACCGAGCGCGAGGGCATGTTGCCCGGCACCTCCGCGCTCGCCTCGCCGCACCTGCCCGGCATGTCGGCGTTCGAGCTGATGGCTACCGATGTCGCCGCCACCGGCGTCACCCACGATAAGCAGCCTATGGAGTTAGTCAGGGCCGCGCTTGGCGATGTCCTGCCTTCCTCCCATCTTCCCCACGTCCCCGATGGCACCCGCGTGCGCATCGCCGGCATCATTACGCACCGCCAGCGCCCGCGCACCGCCTCCGGCCTGACCTTTTTGGGTGTGGAGGATGAAACCGGACTGATGAACGTGATGGTCTCGCCCGGGCTGTGGTCCCGGCAGAAGGTGCTCGCCCGCACCGCTCGCGCGCTTATCATCCGCGGCATCGTGCAAAACGCCACCGGCGCGGTAAGCGTGGTCGCGGACAAGCTCGAGCCGCTGGACTTTGGTGATTTCCTCTCGCGCGGCTCCCGCGATTTCCGCTAGTTTTCTCCGCAGCGAAGCCCAAAAGCGGTGGCCAGGCCGAGAAAAACATCGCCGGTCGGAACTAGGCGCCGGCGGCGAGTTAGTTAGCCATTAGGAATTCTTCCTATAGGTTTCAGTGGACATAGGTCAAAGTACTGCATAAACCCAACATAATGACAAGGTTTTCTATTCTACTTCGAAGATATCGCCCGGCTGGCAGTCCAACGCCGTACACAGTGCCGCAAGGGTGTTAAAGCGCACGGCCTTGGCGCGATTATTCTTCAGGACGGACAGGTTAACTGGGGTGATACCTACCTCTTTGGCGAGCGCCGCTCCGGTAATACCGCGCTCTTCCATTATCCGGTCGAGGTGGCAGATCACCTGGGGTTCTTGCTCCTCAGACAAGGCCTTCAACCTCCTCTTCGAGCTTGCTGCCGCGCTTGATGGCAACTGAGAAGAGCTGGAGGGTGCAGACAAAAAGGTAGGGCAGTGCAAGCTCGCCTAGTGAGGATCCGCTCTGGTTGGCCCACCAGTCAATGTCGAGCTGCGAGGAAGCCCAGTTATTGCCCATACCTTCGAGTGGGAAGCGTCCGATAAACCAGACAAGGATTCCGATGGTCATTCCGTTAAGAAAGCGGATGTTTTTCGTATTGAAAACCTGCCCACGAAGCATTGGTTTGACCAAGCGGTAGGCAAAGAACGCGATAATCAAGATTCCTGCAATCTTGACGACGAGCCCCGCAGTGAGCATCCAGAATGGCCCGCCGTCGAGGTTGTGCTTGCTTAGGCCTTCCGGGACGGCCGCGCTCAGTGCGGTGGAAAAGCGTCCGGTGACAAGGTCGCGCAGGTAGGTGGGGCCGAGGATGATAATGGTGAACAGGCAGAGGGTGGCCGCCGCGGTAATTTCGCGGCGCTCAGTTTGGGAGGTGGGTTGCGGGGTGGTCATGACAATCCTTTCCGTCGATTCCTTATCGACTTTCGATGTTGTCGTAATTCGATAATATCGAATAACGATAAGTTGCACAAGGGCGCGAGTCCGATTGCTACAGTCAGTAGCTATGAGCGAAGAAATGAACCCCGTCTCGCCGCGTTTGGTGAAGGTGCGCTATATCCGTCACTTGGGCTGGACGGTTATTTCCGCCACGGCGGCCGCAGCGGCAGGGTACTGGTGGACCCCGTGGTTCTACTGGGCGGCGGGGCTCTTCGCCGTCCTCTTTTTCTGGCTGCTCTGGCTCATTCCGGCCCAGGTGCGCCGCATGGGCTGGTGCGAAACCGACGATGAGCTGCTCATTACGCGCGGCAAGCTGTGGCATTCTTTCACCGTTGTGCCCTACGGCCGCATCCAGTTCGTGGACGTGTCCGCCGGCCCCCTCGAGCGCGCCTTCGGGCTCAAGGAACTGCAGCTGCACACCGCCTCCGCAACCACGGACGCCACGGTGAAGGGCTTGGACGCCCCGCTTGCCGATGCCCTCCGCACCCGCCTTACCCACCACGCCCGCGAACGGATGAGCGGGCTATGAGTTACCACCGCGTCCACCGCTTGACCCCGCTGCTGCAGCTGTGGTCGGTCATCCTGGCCGTCATCGCGGCTTTTGCCTTAAACGTCAATATGGAGGCACTGCGCGGAATCTTTGCCTTCGTTACCGGCGAACACAGCGCCGCGGACCTGCGCGATATCGGCCTCGCCCTAGCCGGATTCATTGCAGTATGCGCGGTGGTTTGGCTCGTATCCGGCGTGTGGTGGCGCCAGATGGGCTACCGGCTGGGCGAGGAGGAACTCACCTTGCGCCGCGGGGTTATTTCGAAGCAGCAGCGCACGGCGCGCTATGACCGCACGCAGGCTGTAGACGTCGTCGAGCCCGTTATCGCCCGGCTCTTCCGGCTCGCGGCAGTGCGCGTGGAAACGGCCGGCGGGCAGTCGTCCGCCATCGAAATCGCCTACCTGAAAAAGCGCGATGCCGAGGCCCTGCGCGCCGAAATCCTCTCCCGCGTCCACGGCGAGCCGCACGCCGAGGAACCGGCTGAAGAACAGCCGGCCGAGGAAGAGGACAACGTCCTCATCCCCGAAATCCCCATCGCGCGTTCCCTGGTCGCGGCCGCTTTGCACGTGTCCACGATCGTTCTTATTGCGGCCCTCGTATTCCTCGTGGTCACGCCGATGTCCCTGACCATCACGCTGCCCATCCTTTTGGCCACCGTCCCGCGCGCCTGGAACGTGATTGACTCCTCGTGGCGCTATACCGCCAGCCTTGAGGATGGCGTACTCAATATCACCTACGGCCTTGCCGATCGCCGCCGCCAAAACATCCGCCTCGAGCGCATCCACGCCGTCCAAGTCACCCAGCCCTTCCTGTGGCGGCCCTTCGACTGGTACGAAACGCGCGTGTCGGTCGCCGGCTACGGCGGCATGGCCAGCGGCGAGGGATCGGGATCGACGCGCATCGTGCCCGTCGGCAAGCGCAGCCAAGCCCGGCAATTCCTGCCCGCCGATGCCGCCCCGACCTATGCCTCGCCCGCGCGCGCCAAATGGGTCTCGCCCATCGATTACCGGCAGCAAACCGTCGCGCTGACCGGCGACTATGTCATCGTGCGCGCCGGCCGCTTCAACCGCCGCGTCCAAGCCATCGAGCTGCGCCACATCCAGGAACTCACCCTGCGCCGCGGCCCGATATCCCAGCTGCTCGGCCTAGCCACGGTGGAGCTCGACCTCGTGCAGGGGCCCGTGTCCATGGCGGCGCGCAACCTCGCGCTTGCCGATGCCCACGCGCTGCTCAACCGCCTGCGCTCCCGCGACCTGCCAGAACTTACACCGCTCCCTTAAAACCAAGCTGGCGCCACGCCTCAAAGACCGCGGTCGATGCGGAGTTGGAGAGATTCATCGAGCGCCTGGCCGGGACCATCGGAATGCGCACCTGATCGGTAATGCGCGGATGGTTGACATGCTCATCTGGCAGGCCGGTCGGCTCCGTGCCAAAGAGCAGCACGTCGCCGTCCTGGTACTCAACCTCCGTAAACCACTTATCCGTATGCGTGGTAAAGGCGAAAACGCGCGCGCCGGGCAGTGCCTCCATGCACGCGTCGAAATCCTTGTGGATCTGCACATCTGCCAGGTCGTGATAATCCAGCCCGGCGCGCTTTAAGTGCTTATCGTCAAAATTAAACCCCAGCGGCTCAATCAGGTGCAGGCTCGCGCCTGTCACCGCCGCGGTGCGAATGGCATTGCCGGTATTGGTCGGGATGACGGGATTATCAAAGACGATGTGCAGCTGGCTCATGCCTTCAGTCTAGGATGGGGGCTATGAGCGCTACCAAACTAGATGGCACCTTGTACCGTGACGAGATTTTTGCGGACCTCGCTGAGCGCGTGGCCGCCCTGAAGGACAAGGGGATAACCCCTGGCCTGGCCACCGTTCTGGTGGGTGAGGACCCAGGCTCCCAGTCCTATGTAAAGATGAAGCACCGCGATTGCGAAAAGCTGGGCATCAACTCCATTCGCAAGGACCTGCCGGCGGATATTTCGCAGGAGGAACTCGAGGCGGTCATCGATGAGCTCAATGCCGATGACGCCTGCACCGGCTACATCGTCCAGCTCCCGCTGCCCAAGCACTTGGATGAAAACGCCATCCTCGAGCGCATCGATCCGGAAAAGGACGCCGATGGTCTCCACCCGGTCAACCTGGGCAAGCTCGTTCTCAATGAGGAAGCCCCGCTGCCGTGCACCCCGAATGGCTGCCTGCACCTGCTGCGCCGCTTCGGCGTGGAGCTGGGCGGCACCAAGACCGTCGTCATCGGCCGCGGCGTGACCGTCGGCCGCCCCATTGGCCTGATGTTGACCCGCCGCAGTGAGAACTCCACCGTTACCCTCTGCCACACCGGCACGAAGGATCTTGCCGCCGAAACCCGCAATGCCGATATCGTCATCGCCGCCGCCGGCCAACCGCACATGCTTACCGCGGACATGATTAAGGAAGGCGCCGCGCTTCTCGATGTCGGCGTATCCCGCGTCGACGGCAAGCTCACCGGCGATATCGCCCCCGATTGCTGGGATAAGGCTGGGTTCGTCTCGCCCAACCCAGGCGGCGTCGGACCGCTCACGCGGGCCTTCTTGGTGCGCAACATCGTTGAGCGCGCGGAAAAGCTGGCGTGAATTTAGACAATCCCCACGACGCGCACCTGAAACCGTCCCCGCTGCCCGCTTCCGTGCAGTGGGTGGCCATCGGGCTCTTCATCGCCGGGGTGGCCTTGTCCGGCGGCTATGCCATCTTCGAGTATTGGCGCCGAGCTACCTTCTTGCTCGGGCTCGCGCTGCTGTGGCTGACGGTGGTGCGCCTGACGTGCGATTCGCGCCGCGTCGGCGTGCTGGCGGTGCGCTCGCGCCGCTTCGATGCCACCTTTACCGGGGTCATCGGCGCGCTGATGGCCTTTCTCGCCTACTCCGTGGACGCGCTGGGCAGCTAGTTATCCACAGGTGATTGTTTCAGTATCACCAATCTGCGGCGTGTCGCGCGGCTATCCACAGCCGCCGCGCACTTGGCCTCGCGCCCTCAGCTACCCGCGGTTTAGGCTCGGGGCCATGATTTCGGATTACCTCGCAGCGATAAACTCCCCGATGGCGCTCATCGGGGAGTGCGCTGGGCTATCCGAAGCCGAATTGGTAGACCGCGGTTTTAGCGATAAAGAGGCCGCGGAATTCGCGCGCTTGGCGGATACGTATTTTGGCAAGACATCGTTTAGCGCCAAGCAGCGCGCCGCCCGCACTACCGCGCTCCCGCTCGATGCGCTGAAAATCATTGAGGTGCACGCGCAGAAGCTGAAGACCCAGCGCGCGGCGTGGGCCCTGCGCGAGGAGCTGTGCCGGCTCAACGTTTCTACCAGCGAGATAGAAAAGCGCGCCCGCCGCCGCGTCAAGGAGGAGCGCACACAGAAGCGCGCGGAGGGCGTGCGTCTTACCCGCCGCACCGATGACCTGTGGACGCTGACCATCACCGCGGAATCGGGCCTGGTGGCTGAGATTAATAACCACGTCTCCACCGTGGACGATGCGCGCCGGGTATTTGCAGAGGGCGCGGCCGCCTCCACCATCACTACTAACGTGGTCCTCACGCTAGATGACATGGTGAAGGTTACCCACGGCGAGGACGACGTCACCCTGCAGCTGACTAACGGTGCCACCATCACCGGTGCGCAGCTAGCGGAGCGCGCGCTTGCCGATGCCGGCCTCATCACCCTCATCCACCCCGTCACCGGCCCCGTGAACCTGTACCACACGCGCCGGCTGGCCACCTGGAAGCAGCGGCAGATGGCGATGGCCGAAAATCCGGTGTGCCCGTGGCCTGATTGTCATATCCCTGCCGATGAATGCCAGGTTCACCACCTGCAACCGTGGCTGCTCGGCGGCGAGACCAACTCCGAGAACTTGACCATCGCCTGCAAGTATCACAACGCCGTCAACGACGATGACCCAAATGCCCCGCCCCGTCGTGGGCGCCTAGAGCGCCACCCGCACGAAGGCATCGTGTGGCGCCCGCCCTGGGCCCGATAAAGAACATTGCCGAAGCCAGCGCAGTTAAACCTGCGCCGCTCCGGCGATCCTTCTGTATGCCTTCTGCAAGGAGTCCGGGCTAGCCACTTACCGTGCCCCCGTTCCGGACCCCGCCACTATCTGCCTCGCGCCGCGTCCCGTTCGTGCGTCGAGCCACCAGTGACCGTAAACCGCTGGCGTAGGCGATGCGGAATTGCGCACGCGCCGGCGTGTAGGCGGGGTTGGCTAGATGGCGTAGTCGATTGTGCTGTCCGCGTCCAGCGGGTGCGGTTGGGACAGGGTGAGGAAGTTGCGCAGGATGCGGTCCATCTGGCGCGACTCCGTGAGGAACGCATCGTGGCCGACGGGAGAGACTACCTTCGCCATGGCCAGCAGGTTGCCTAGGTTCCGAGAGAGGTGTTCCTGCTGGTGATAGGGATAAAGGATGTCCGTATCGACGCCCACGACCATGGTCGGTACCTGCGAAGAACCCAGCGCGCGGTTCAGGCCGCCGCGGCCACGGCCGATGTCGTGGCGGTTGAGGGCCTCGGTAAGTGTGACATAGGAGCCGGCATCAAAATGATCCGCCAGCTTCGAGCCCTGATAATCCAGGTAGGAGTTCACGGCGAAGCGCTGGTCGTGCCGGCGATAGGGCCCGAGGGGTTCTTCGTCGGTTTGGGCCTGAACACCAAAGCGCTCATCAATTTCCTGCTCGCCGCGATACGTCAGGTGCGCGATGCGCCGCGCCGCCGCGAGTCCCTCGCGAGGGCGCTGGGAGGAGGAATAATAGTCGCCGCCGTGCCAGAAGGGATCGCGTTCAATCGCGGAAATCTGCGCCGACTGGATACCAATCTGCCACGCGGAGGCGCGCGCGGAGACGGCGATAACGCACGCAGCATCGACCGCCTCCGGGTACATCAGCGTCCATTCCAAGGCGCGTGCACCACCCATAGAACCGCCGATAATCGCATGTACGCGCGTTATTCCGAGTTCTTCCAGCGCCTTTTTCTCCGCGGCCACCAAATCGCGAATGGATAACGCCGGAAAACGCGATCCCCAACTGCGGCCATCTGGATGCGAGGAGGAGGGGCCGGTGGAGCCATTGCAGCCACCGAGTGCGTTCATGGCGATAACGCACCACTTCGTCGTATCCAGCGCCTTGCCTGGGCCAATGAGATCGCACCACCACTCGGCCACATCGGCGTTGCCGGTCAGCGCGTGTTCCACCAAGATGACGTTATTTCCGCCGTGCGGATCGCCGAGGAAATGGCCGAAGCGGTGGTAGGCGATGTGGGCATCGGAAAGCGTGGCGCCTGCTTCGGTGCGAAAATCGCCGATACTTATACAGCTCATGCCAGTGCGTTAAATCCCAATTCGAGGTCAGCAATGATGTCGTCGATATCTTCAATGCCCACAGACAATCGGATGGTCGACTGCGCAATGCCCGCCGCGGCAAGGGCAGCATCATCGGACTGCGAGTGCGTGGTGGTCGCCGGGTGAACGGCGAGCGAGCGGGTATCGCCGATATTGGCGAGGTTGGAGTGGAGTTTCAGGGCATCGATAAACGCCCATGCTTCCTCGCGCCCGCCGTCGATATCGAAGGACAGCACGGAGCCGGTATAGGAGTAACCCAGCTTCTCCTTGATCTTCTTATACGGCGAGGAATCCAGGCCGGCGTAGTTGACCTTCGTCACCTTGGCGTGGCCTTCCAGGTACTCGGCCACGGCTTGGGCGTTGGCATTGTGCTTGTCGATGCGCAGCCCTACCGTCTCAATGCCATTAAGCGTCAGCCATGCATTGAACGGAGAAATGGCGGCGCCGGTATCGCGCAGCAGGCCGGCGCGGGCCTTGAGCGCGAAGGCGGGGGCGCCGAGGTCGGCGTACTTCAGGCCGTGGTAGGCCTCGTCGGGGGTGACGAAGTGGGGGAATACCGGCTCGCCGTCGCGCTCGACGGTCCAGTCGAAGGAGCCGCCGTCAATAATCGCGCCGCCCACCGCAGAACCGTTGCCGGTGTAGAACTTCGTGGTCGAAACCACGACGATGTCCGCGCCCAAGTCGAGCGGGCGGGCCAGCGCTGCGGTGGCGATGGTGTTATCCACGATGAGCGGGACCTGGTTAGTGTGCGCGACCTCGGCGATGGCGGGGATATCGAGGACATCGGCTACCGGGTTGCCAAAGGTCTCGCCGTAAAAGGCCTTGGTATTAGGCTGTACGGCGTCCTGCCAGGACTGGGGGTCGTCCGGGTTTTCCACGAGGGTGACGTCGATGCCAAGGCGCTTGAGCGTGACGGTAAAGAGGGTGGAGGTGCCGCCGTAGAGGCGCGGGGAGGAAACGATGTGATCGCCTGCCGAGGCGAGGTTGAAAATGGCCGCGGTCTCTGCGGCCTGGCCCGAGGCAAAGGCCACGGCGGCCACGCCGCCTTCAAGGGAGGCCAAGCGCTCTTCCAGCGCATCCTGCGTTGGGTTGGTCAGGCGGGTGTAGATGGGGCCTGCATCGGAGAGGTTAAAGCGGTTGGCCGCGTGCTCGGCGTCATCAAAGACGTACGAGGTGGTTTGGTAAATCGGCACATTGCGGGAGTTGTGCGCGCCGTCGAGGTTTTGGCCTGCATGAACGGAGCGGGTGGCGAAGGACCAGTCTGCGTTGGAGTTATCGTATTTCGTCGTCATGCCACGCAAGACTAGACCAAGCGGTATGTAACGTACAGCACCCCGCTGCGAAACCGCAGGGTAGTCAGAGAATAAAAATAGACTAAGCGGTAAATTTCTCGCCTGGATTTAGCCGCTTATAGCCCTGTACTCCGGCTTTGGTGAGCATGGTGTCGAAGGCGGTGCGGCCGACATCGGAAAGCACGGCGTCATGGATGGGGATCGTGACCGCGGCGCCGACGCGCTGGGCATAATCGGCGGCCTCCGCGGCCTTCACCCACGGCCCGGCAATGGGTAGGAGCAGCACGTTCGCGGGGTGATCGATGTACTGATCGCCCGGGTGGAGCAGGCCGCCCAAGTAGTAGCCCACATTGACTGGGCGCGGAATATTTGGGTGGATCGGCGCGTGTTGGCCGCCGAGTACCTCGATGTCGAGGCCGGCGACGGTGATGGTCTCGCCCGGTGAGACCGCAGTACCGCGCCCCAGTTGTTCGCAGGCTTCGGCAGGTGCCCAGAGTGGGGCATCGGGAAGCCGGTCCGAGTCTAGGTGATCTGCATGCGCATGGGTAATGAGCACCGCATCGGCGTCGGGAATGGCGGGCGTCATGGTTCCGGGATCGATGAGGATACGCCCGCCCGGCGCCGCAACTGCGACGCAGGCGTGGCCAAGCAAGCTAAATTCCATGCGCCCCAGCCTATCTACTGCGGGTCTTTTTCGTCCTTGCGGCGAAATAGGTACCAGATGCCGAGGATCGCGCCGAAGAGCAGGATTGCCGAGGCGATAAAGACCATGGCGACCACCATTGTGCGGTGTGGATCGTTTAAGAAAATCATGCAGACGATGGCGGCGAGGAAAATCGCGGCGAAGAACGTGATGAGCCAATTGCGCTTGGTGTGCTCTGCGAATGTCATGCATTAATTGTTACGGAAAAACCGGGGGTAAACAAGCTGGGTGGGGATTCTGGGGGCGGAACCCGGCTATATGGTGCACCGATTTTCCCAATAATGCTCGCGTGCGGGCTGGCCGATGTGGGCGAATGGGGGTAGGGGCCTTCCGTTCGACTATTTAACACCGCTTTGTCCGTTCATAATGATGTATGTCGAACTCTCTACAACTGTGAAAAGGACACTTTATGGCCACCACGACTGGGGTTGAGGACCGGAAGAAACCGGTCCTCAAGGTGAGCAACGTGTGGGTGCAGGGCATCGCCCTCGTCATGATCTTTGGCTTTTTGGTCATGGGATTTTTGGCGTACCGCACCTATGACGCATCCATGCCGTTGCCGGAAAAGATTGTCTCCGAATCCACGGGCGAAACGGTCTTAACCAAGGAAGAGATCACTAACGGCCAGGCGCTGTACCAGGCCCGCGGCCTGCAGCAATACGGCTCCGTGCTGGGCCACGGCGCCTATCTAGGACCGGACTATACGGCGGAGTACCTGCGCCGCGCTCTCGATCACGCCCGCGAGGAAAACGACGCGAATGGTATGCCCGATTTCGTTGATTCTTCCGCCACTCCCGAAGAAGCCGTGGTAGAAGAATTCCGCACCAACCGCTATGACGAAGAAACGGGCGTACTGGAGTGGACCGATAACCAGATTTCGGCATTCGAGGCCAATAAGGACTACTACGCCCAGTACTTTGGCCCGGATTCCCACAACAGTGGCTTGCCGTCGGACTTTATTACCGATGAGCAAGACATCAATAACCTCGTAGGTTTCTTCGGTTGGACCGCGTGGGCTTCGGCGGCAGAGCGTCCGGGCCACGACTATTCCTATACCAATAACTGGCCGGCGGAATCGCGCGTGGACAACGGCCCGACCGCGGATCTTGTGGTGTGGTCGGTGCTCTCGCTCATCGCGCTCATCGGCGGTACCGGCTTGATCTTCGCGATTTACGGCCGGTGGTCCAAGTCCATCGGCTGGCATTCGGAAGAAGCGCCGAACCTGGACTTTAAGCAGCCGGGCGAGGTCGGGCTGACCAAGTCGCAGAAGGTGGTGGCCTGGTTCGTCTTGGTCATTGCGTTGCTGTTCTTAATCCAGGCGCTGCTGGGTGCGGCCAGCCAGCACTACCGCACGGAGCTGACCGGATTCTTTGGCATCCCGCTGCAAGAAATCCTGCCGTATAACGTCTCGCGCACCTGGCACGTGCAGCTTTCCCTCCTGTGGACCGCCGGCGGGCTCTTGGCGGCCGGCATCTTCCTAGCCTCGTTCGTGGGCAAGAAGGAACCGAAGAAGCAGGATTGGCTCGTATGGTTCCTGCTCGGCGCCATCGCGGTCGTGGTCTTTGGCTCCATGGCCTTTGAATGGCTTTCTACCATGGGCTACATCGAAGAGGGCACGCTATTTTCCCAGCAATGGGAATACCTGGACCTGCCGCGCTTCTTCCAGGTACTGCTTACCATCGGCATGTTCGTGTGGATTGGCATCATCTACCGCCAGCTGCGCGGCCGCCTGAAAAACGAGCACAAGTCCAATATGCCGTGGCTCTTCTTCTTCGCCGGCCTGGCCATCCCCGCGTTTTACGCGGTGGGCAACTTGGCGGGATCGGAAACCCACATCTCCGTCGCTGAGTTCTGGCGCTTCTGGGTGGTCCACCTTTGGGTCGAGGACTTCCTGGAGCTATTTACCACCGTCATGGTGGCTTACGTCTTCGTCCTGCTCGGCGTGGTCCGCGAAAAGATCGCCCTGGGCATCATCTTCTTGGACGTCATCCTTTACTCCACCGGTGGCGTGCTGGGCACGATGCACCACCTGTACTTCTCGGGCACCCCGGTCGAGCACATGGCCCTGGGCGCATTCTTCTCGGCCGCAGAGGTCGTGCCGCTGACCCTGTTGACCGTTGAGGCCTGGACCTTCATGCAGCTGGGTTCCCGCCAGCGCGCTTCGGGCGAGCGCCCCTTCCCGCACCGCTGGGCAGTGATGTTCCTGGTCTCCGTCGGTTTCTGGAACTTCTTGGGCGCGGGCATTTTCGGCTTCCTCGTCAACCTGCCTATCGTTTCCTACTACGAAATCGGCACGGCGCTTACCGCAAACCACGCCCACGGCGCGATGATGGGCGTCTACGGCTTCCTGGCCGTGGGCCTGTCGGTCTTTGCGCTGCGCTATCTCATTCCTAAGGACAAGTGGTCCGATAAGGCCATGGGCTGGGCTTTCTGGCTGCAAAACCTGGGCTTGCTGTGGATGGTGGTCATTTCGCTCCTGCCGCTGGGCATCATGCAGCTCTACGAATCCGTCGGATCGGGCTACGTGGAAGCGCGGTCACTGGGCTACATCACCCAGCCCGGCAACTTCATCATGGAATGGCTGCGCCTGCCTGGCGATGTCATGTTCCTCCTCGGCGTCCTGCCCTTCCTCTGGATGGCGCTGCGCGGCGTGCTCTACAAGAAGGACATCCCAACGGTGGAGGAGCACCCAACCAATCCGCTGTTTAGCATCATCACCCCAGATGAGGACGACCACGCGGGCGAGGTCCCCGTGGGTTCCTCGGTGGGACTGGTCTCGGGTGGCAAGGGGCGCGTTGACAAGCGCAGCTCCACGGGCCGGCGCTACGGGTACATCGATGAGCGCGGTGCCTTCGTGGAGGAGGAAGATCCCGATGCTGAGCGCGGCGATTCCGCCACCGCGCCGCGCCAGGAATTTGAATCGCGCACGAAGTGGGGCGGTACCTACCGCTCGGATAAGAAGGACGACTAATGCCGGGTGCATTTACCGTACTATCCGCGTGCTACGGGCTCTTCCTGCTCGCAGTGGCCTGGGTATTCGACCTGCTGGCGCAACAAACCGCCAACCGCACCATGTCCAACCAATCCGGCACGTTCCGGTACATGGAAGACCACGATGCTTGGCGATGCCCCGAAGATCACTGGCTCTGGCCCTCCAGCTTCGACCCGGAAAACCGCGTCATGCGCTACCGCGCGAACCCGACCGTGTGCAATACCTGCCCGGTCAAGCAGCAGTGTACGGTCTCGCACCACGGGCGGGAGGTCACGCGCCAGTTGGATCCGTGGCCGCACTCGGATTCGGGGCGCTTCCACCGCGGCATCGCGCTGGCGGTGGCGGCGATGGGCTACTTGCTGCCCTTGGCCTCGCTGATTAGCTACCATTCGCCCGCGGAAGTGGCGTTGACGCTGGCTACGGTGCTTATCATCACCGGTTTCGGCGTGTACCCGTTGGCCCGTCACCTGTGGAATACGCCCTCGAACGCGCCGCAGCTGGTGGTGCCGGAGATGGATAACCGCGAGGCGGAGTTGGCGGCGCAGGTCGATCGCTATGGTTCGAAGTACGGAAAATCCACGCGCTACCGCTCGGTGCGTCAAGAACTGGAAGGGGAAATCTAAGTGTCCGCTCCCGTATTCTGGCCGATCGTCATCGGCATCATCCTCGCTCTCATCGGGGTGTTTTTGTCCTACTCGCTCAAGGTGATTAAGCAGTATGAGCGGGGCGTGACCTTCCGCTTTGGCCACCTGCGACCGATGCTGGAGCCGGGGCTGCATTTCTTGCTGCCGGGCATCGATAAGCTGGAGCGCGTGGATTTGCGCGTGGTCACGCTGACGATTCCGCCGCAAGAAATCATCACCAAGGACAACGTGTCCGTGCGCGTGAATGCGGTGGTCATGTTCGAGGTCACCGATTCGAGCAAGGCGGTCCTCGAGGTAGAAAACTACGCCGTGGCCACCTCGCAGATTGCGCAGACCACCCTGCGTTCGCTTTTGGGTCGGGCGAGCCTCGATGACCTGCTGGCCCACCGCGAGGAGCTTAACGAGGACCTAGCGGCGATCATCAACGGCCAAACCGAACGGTGGGGAGTGTTGACCCGCATCGTGGAGATTAAGGACGTGGAAATCCCAGAGATGATGCAGCGCGCCCTGGCGCGCGAGGCGGAGGCGGAGCGCGAGCGCCGCGCCAAGGTCATTTCGGCCCACGGTGAGCTGCAGTCTTCCCGCGAGCTGCGCGAGGCTGCAGAGGAGTTGGGCAAGGCCCCGGCGGCGCTGCAGCTGCGCTACCTACAAACGGTGCTGGAACTGGGCGCGGACCAAAACTCCACCATCGTCTTCCCGCTGCCCATAGACATCATGGGCGGGTTCATGGAAAACCTGGGCACCTTTAATAAGGGCTTCAAGGAATTCAGCGAAAATTTTTCGCACGCGGTGAATACGGAAAAGCCTGCGGACTAGGCATTTAAGAATGCGGCCCCTGCCCAGCGGAGGGGCCGTTTTTCTGTGCCTCTCGAAGTTGCGCGATGGCCTGCGAATTCTGCTTAATATCATTGGAATTGCGCGCGACCTGCACGATTAAATAAATGACACCGGCTATAAGTCCGATGTAGATAGCTAGCGGGATGAGCATGAGCAGAAGTTCGAGCGGGCCAAGCGTCATTCTTACGTCTTTCTGTGCGAGGGCATTTAAATTCAGGCTAACATTCGCGTTGCGCGGCGGCGACCGCGCTCAGGCTGCGGCGCAGGTCGTCATCGCTTAAGTGACCAAAACCTAAAACGACGCCGTCTTCGGCGTCCACGCCGCCCCAGTATTCGCGCAGCGGGGTCAGCTTGATGCCGCGGGCGGCGGCACGCGGAACGATGGTCGGGTCGCACAGCAAAACCGCATGTAGACCGCCATTGATGGGCAGTAGGCGCGCGCCGGGGAGAGAGCCCAGGGCATCGGCCACGAGGTCGCGGCGGCGCTTGTAGGTCCGGCGCATGCGTCCGGTGTGGCGCCGCAGCGCCCCGCTGGCCAGGTAATGGGCGAGCGCGGCCTGCGGGATGGTACCGACCGGCTGGCCAAAGATATCGCGCTGCTTGTCGATGCCCCCGCGCAGCCCATCCGGGACCACCACATAGCCACAGGCGATGGACGGTGAAATCACGGTGGAAAACGTACCGAGCAACACCGTGCGCTCTGGGGCGAGCGCGGCGAGCGCGGGCAGCGGCTGGCCTACGTAGCGCAGCTCGGAATCGAAGTCATCCTCAATGAGTAAAGCGCCATGCTGGCGGGCCCAGGCGACGAGTTCGGCGCGGCGTTCGGCCGGCAGTGAGGCGCCATACGGGTACTGGTGGCTTGGGGTGACAATGAGCGCGTCGAGGTCGGTATCGGGAACGGTAACGCCATCGGCATCGGTGGGTACGTTCACCAGCTCATGGCCAAGCGCCTGCGGAATGCGCCGCAGGCTGGGGTAACCGGGCGATTCGACGCCGACGCGCAGCGCAGTACCGAGCGTGCGCAGCACTAAAGCCAGGCCATCGCGGGCACCGGCGGTAACGACGATGCGGCGCGGATCCACCCGCAGCCCGCGCATGTAGCGCAGGTGGTTGGCGATGTGGTGGGGGAGTGGAGGGGCATCGGAAAGCGGCTGGGCGGCGGCATCGCGCCAGGCTGCGCGCCATTCGGGGGTGATGATGCCGGCGGTATCGGGCAGGCCGGGGGTCAGTTCCAAGAGGTTGGGTGTGGGAG
>NZ_JBEHFY010000009.1:0-102493 GCF_040225815.1 Corynebacterium sp. KPL2895 | reverse complement strand
CTAAGCCTGTACACGCTGATGGTACTGCAACCGGGAGGTTGTGGGAGAGTAAGTCACCGCCGACACCAAACAACAAACAAACAACAAAATAAAGTTTGTACCGAGAGGGGCAAGGACACCGATTCCAACGGTGTGCTTGCCCCTCTTCTTCGTGATCCCAGAATTTTCTATACTGAATCCCATGAGAACTCTTGCACAGGCGGTAACCGGTCTTGTCCGGTCTAATGATCCCGATCTGAACAAAGGTGCCCGGGGCGTGTATTACAGTGACCGTATATATGAAGCCGCTGAGCTTTTAGAACAGGCAGAAGAGGATCCTGCACAACTTTCTGGGATCGTGCCGCCAAGTCCATCCGATATCGTGCTTGTTGGTCTAGATGCGGTAGAAGAGGTCCTCAAGACTATTCCTCGGGTCAATGACTACGCCCATGCCGTAAGGGATGCCGGCGAAGTCTTGGCGCGGGTAGTTTCCTCCGCGGCACAGCAAGCTAGTTATTCTGGTTGCGCTTTGGCCGACTGGTTTATACGAATGAATCAGATTCTCCCAGCGGAAGAAATCGACCTCGACCCAGTCTATTTGGCACCTGCCTTTGGTGAAGAGGGGGTGGCTCGCATCCGTTCGTGGAATACGGCGGAGCAAGGTAGTGGATACGTGGGGCGTCGGTTAGCGGTACTAGAAGGAACTAGTGAGGCCGTCCTTCGTACCCATGGTCTCAAGGGAAGTGCGGCGTCGCGCTATGAGGAGATTATTGCCGGCCTTTGTGATATAGGCCGCTACGATCTTGCCTTCGATTGGTCCGAGAAGGCAGTTGGTGAGTGCGCCCCAGCGGAAATCCGAAATATCGCCTCGGGTTGGGCCGTACTTGCTAAGGAGCATTTTCCCGAACACTCGGAGCGCGTGGCTCGCAGTGTATTCGACACATATCCAGAACTGTCGTTCGCTCAACAACTCTATGCTGCGGGCACCGACAAGGCGAAATCTGCGGCGCATATACAAGACACGTTGGCGGCGAAGCCGTGGGACTTAGCGATGTTCCAGCACTTGTGCCTTGAAGACCCTGGACTTGCCTGGAGAACCGTCATAAAGGCGGGAATGGAGCAGTCAATGGCGCAACGATTCCTCGATGACCTCCCGGCTCAGGCTCTTCCCTTCGTTCGCGACGATGTCGCAACTTACCTAGATTCGACTAAGGTTGGTCGCGACATGGGCATCGAGCTGCTGCAGACCATGAGAGAAAAGTCGGCGGAACTTGGGGATCCCTGGGATGTGGACTTCAACGTGTTTTTGACAGGCCTGCGCCGTCGCTACGCCGAACGGCATGTCATTTTAAGGCGACTGGACGAGGTTTCCCTTATCGCTTGATTTGGTTACTGAGAAAACGCAAAATTCGTGACTATGAGTGTGCAGGAAGTCAGCATTACAACGTGACTACAGCAAACCGCGGGCAATGCTCATGGGGTGGTGTACAAATCGCTTTACTTGTTGTAAACATGTTTACATGAGCGAGTCAGTAATTAGTTTGCGCGTTAACGCGAAGCAGAAAGAGCGCCTAGATGCGCTTGCTTCGCGGACTGGGCGGACTGGAGCCTTCTATCTTCGCAAGGCCCTAGATTCCTACCTCGATGAACTTGAGTATGTGTATGCGCTCGAAGCCGAATCCGAAGCAGCCCGACGCGGAGAATTGGACACGATCTCTTTGCAGGATTTAGAGGACGAGTGTGGTTTGGTCGATTGAGTTCACCCCGCGTGCGGCGAAGGCGTTCCGGAAGCTCGACAAACCGGTACAGAAACAAATCAGTAAGTTCCTTCGTGAGGTAGCAGAGTTAGACGATCCTCGTGTGCGCGGTAAGGGGCTCGTCGCGGACAAGTCTGGATTGTGGCGGTGGAGAGTAGAGGATTATCGAGTGATTGTTTCCATCCTCGATGAAACGGTGGTCGTCAACGTCATCGATGTAGGACATCGACGCAATATTTACCTTTAACCATTTGGCAAAGGTAAAAGAAAAAGCACCAGAAACAATCTGGTGCTTGAGAGTCCTGACTAGAGGACGAGCAGGTCATAGCGGGTGGATTTGACATCGGAAAGCCGCTTTCGGGCGCGCTCTAGGCGCTGCCATTGTTCCTGGGGGATGGATTTGCGGGCGATGGTGACGGTTTCAGCATCGGGGGTTCCCCAAGCAATGGGCATGGGGGAGATTTGCTGCCAATGCTCCTTATCGGAAGTAGAACGCTGGCCGGACACAGCGGCGACAGGCACCTTGGTGCCCACGGTGCGTTGGACGCCGGGAATGGAGGTTACCGTGCGCAGGCACGCGCCCCAGCGTGGGGGAAGGGACGGATCCACATTGGTATTCACCAAGGCAAGAAGGATCATGTCTCGTTCGTTGACCTGTGCGATGACGGCGGGAGCGAGCGGATAAGAATCATACAGCGATTGGGCCGTTCCCACCTTGCTTGCGGCGGCGACGCCGACGACGGCAACGACGATGCCAAAGAGGATGAGCCCTAATCCCACGGTTATCCCCCAGGAAAAGCTCCACCACACGGCGGCGCCGGCGATGATCAGGATGAGGCCGAAGATAAGCCCGGATACGCGAAGGCGGTTGGAATCGCGCAATAACTCGTTATTGGCCTTAGCAAAGGACTCGTCAACGTCGAACTTAAAGATCTTCATTGGCCTAAGTCTACTGCGTCCATGAGCCGGTAGGCATATCCTTGCTCGGCGAGGAAGCGTTGGCGGTGCATGGCGTAGTCCGCATCTAGGCTGTCGCGGGTGACTAGCGTATAAAAGAGCGCCGCGGTTTCCTTCGGACGCAGCAGGCGGCCGAGGCGTTGTGCTTCCTCTTGGCGGGAGCCAAAGGTGCCGGAGACCTGGATGGCTAGTGCAGCTTCGGGCAGGTCAATGGAGAAGTTGGCCACTTTGGATACGACGAGGATGGATAGCACGCCCTTACGAAATTGCTGGAAGAGCTTTTCGCGCTTGGCGGTAGAGGTGGTGCCATCGATGACGGGGGCATCGAGGTGTTCACCTAATTCGCGCAGTTGGTCCACGTATCCGCCGATGATGAGCGCTTGCTGGTCGTGGGAAGCAAGGATCTTATCGACGGCGCGGAGCTTAGCCGAGGCTTGTGCGGCGATGCGGTAGCGGTCGCGCGGCTGCGCGGTGGCATAGAACATGCGTTCTTCCGGATCCATATCCACGCGGACCTCGATGCACTCCGCGGTGGCGATGTAGCCGGCCATTTCCAGCTCTTTCCACGGCGCATCGTAACGCTTCGGTCCGATGAGGGAGAACACATCGCCTTCACGGCCATCCTCGCGCACGAGGGTGGCGGTAAGCCCTAGCCGGCGCCGCGATTGCAGGTCCGAGGTCATGCGGAATACGGGTGCGGGAAGCAGGTGGACCTCGTCGTAGATAATAAGGCCCCAGTCGCGGGAATCGAAGAGCTCGAGGGCGCGGTATTCACCCTTGGTTTTCCGCGTGACCACTTGATAGGTGGCGATGGTAATCGGCTTGATTTCCTTCTTCTCGCCGGAGTATTCGCCGATATCGTTTGGAGAAAGCGTGGTGCGGCGCAGCAGCTCGTCGCGCCACTGGCGGCCGGCGACGGTATTGGTGACCAAGATGAGGGTGGTGGATTGCGCCTTTGCCATGGCGGCGGCACCGACGATGGTTTTGCCGGCACCGCAGGGCAGCACGACGACGCCGGAGCCGCCGGACCAGAAGGCATCGGTGGCGTATTCCTGGTAATCGCGCAGGTGCCAGCCGTCCTCGTTGAGCGCGATGGGGTGAGATTCGCCGTCGATATAGCCGGCAAGGTCTTCGGCGGGCCAGCCGGCCTTGAGGAGTTCTTGCTTGAGGCGGCCGCGTTCTGAAGGAGCCACGGCGATGGTGTTGTCATCGATGCGCGAACCCAGCAGTTTTCCTACCTTGCCGCGGGAGAGCTCGGTGAGGATAGCGGGCTCTTCGGATTCGAGGATGAGCCCGTGGGCGGGGTGCGCCTGGAGGCGGACGCGGCCGTAGCGGGACATGGTCTCGGCGACATCGACAAGCAGCGATTGCGGGACCGGGAACCGGGAGTAGGTTTCTAGGACATCGACGACCTGCTCGGCGTCGTGCCCGGCGGCGCGGGCATTCCAGAGTGCCAGGGAAGTAATGCGGTAGGTATGCACGTGCTCTGGGGCGCGCTCCAGCTCCGCGAACGGCGCGAGGGCGGTGCGCGCAGCTGCGGAATCTGGATGATCGACTTCCAGCAAGACGGTCTTGTCCGACTGCACAATCAGTGGTCCGTTCATGCGTCTAGGGTAACGGAGGTGATGCGGTGCAAGGGAAACCGGATGGTGGAGCCATCGGCGGCGCGGGCATCGATTTGGCCACCGGCGACGGTCAGTGGGGTGACGGTGCGGGTCTTGGTATTGCCATTTTTATCGGCGTAGCCAATGGTGATGGGGCGTGCGGTGCGCGCGGCGGCGTGGACCAGATCCAGGTTGGGCAGGCTCGGGGCCTCGCCGGTGGTGAGGTTGCGCAGCGCACGCGCGATATCCGGCGGCGCGGCCTGGGCGCGAGGGCTGGGTGTGGGAAGCGTTGCGGGCTCGGGCGCGATGGACAAGCTAGCGCCGTTTTCGTCCTCGGCAGCGGGGGAGAGGCCGTTTTCGCGCAGGCGCTCCAACAGCTCGCTGACGCGCAGCTGGGAAATCGCGACCGTGGGGGCCAGCAGGCGCAGCGGAGCGGCCTTCGCGGCGATCTGCAAGAGGGCTGGGTCCTCGCTGCGCAGGTAGGACAGGGCAGGACCGGAGCGCAAGGTGCCGTGGCGCTTGGTGATGTCCTCGATGTGGAACTCCAACGTATGCGGGACATCGCCATGCGCGGCGAAGAAATCGCGGATCTCCGTGCCCGCCATCCCGCGGTCGAGGCCGCGGCGAAGGGAGGCATCGCTAATGCGGTAAACGCTGGCGAGTCCTGGTGATTCCAAGTCCGCGAGGGACTCCAGGGTGTGGTGGGCCGCGGGCTCGAGGGGCCCTGGCACTAGCACGGTCATATCCGCCTGGACCAGGAAATAGTCGATGGTGTCGGGGGTGAGGGTATCGGCGGCATCGAAGCCATCGATAAGCACGCTGGTGGCTCGCCCGAGCGCGATGGCGCCGATCCATTCCGCCTCGCGGTGCAGCTCCTCGATGGTCTCTGGGGAGGTGTGCGTGGCAAAAAGGGGAAAGGAAAAATGCAGATCCGCTTGAAATTCAGCTGCGGACAGCGGCTGTGCGGAGTTGAGGTAAACATCGAGGATATGCCGGCGAAACTTGGGCAGGCGGTCGGTGCTGGCGGCGAGTACCCGGCCAGATTCCCACGGGGTCCAGGGGGAGTGTTCCCAGGCCACGAGGAGCACGCGCCACTGCGCGGCTAATCCTGCATCGAGCCACTCTTGGGCGGAATCGGTGGGTGCAAGGAAGTTTCCCTCGTACCCGGACGGTTCGCCGCGGTTGATAAGCCGCGCGGACAGGCCAAGCGTAATCAGGCGGCGCAGTTCTGGTTCCGCGATGTCCAGCTGCTTGCTGAGCTGGGCAAGGGGGCGCACGCCGACGGTTTTATCCTTGAGCAGCTCGATCGGCCGGGCACCGAGGGAAGAAATCAGCTGTTGCATGCCGCGCACCACGGACAGGCCCGCGGCGGTACCGGCGTCATCGGCCTTGCGGTCAACGGTGGGCTCGCCGCGCCGCGCGGAGGGCTCGGTGGGAATGTAGGGGACGGTCTGCCCCTTCATGGCGCGGTGCACCTCGCGCGGGAGGCGAACGGTCTGGGAGTCGACGCGCTGCAAGAGATGCTTGGCAATCAGCCGCGGCACGGGGTGGGACGGATTGGTCTCGCGGGTGGTACCGATGCCATTGGAGCGCGCCAGGGTGGCAAGGACGTGGCGTTCGTCTTCAGCAAGGGTATCGATTGTTGCGGGCGATACCTCGAGCTGATTAAGCAGCGACCAGCCGGTGGGCAGCGCAGGCATGACCTCTGGCGGAATCTGCACCGCGCCAAAGGCGAGGCCGCGTTCCTTGAGCTCGCGGGTGATGGCGGGGTTGTGGTCTTCTACCTCTGCAAGCTCGCCGCCGCGCTTGGCGATGTCCTCCAGCACCGCCAACTGCTGTGCGTTACACTCTGCTAGCGCTCGGGCGATAGAGGTGCGCAAGAGGAGCCGCGTGGCCAGCGCCGCGATGGAGGGCGGCAACGGGGTTAAAACATCGGGGCGGTGGCGAAGGATGGTGGCCAGTTCCTCTTCTGAAAGGGAATTAAGCCAGGTGCGAAAATGCGGGAGGTGGGAGGACTGAGTCATGATAAATCACAATTTTAGCGCCCGATTGAGTTACGTTTTTGCCCGAGGTTTGAAATAATAAAGCTATGTCGAATGAAAAGAATGGCTTTGTTTCCCCGGCGTGGCCGGACAATGAACACCGCGAGCATGCAATTACGGAAATTTCTGCGCCTTTTGCTGGTGCTTCCAGCCCTTATGGCGATGATTTGGTGTTGCCGATGCCGGCAGAGAAGTTGAACTACGTTCACCCTTATACCCGCATCAACCGCTAAAAAATTCCCCTTGCCGCAGAAGGCTAGGGGAATTTTTATGCGCTTATTTAGCGGCTGAAGGTCTCAACCAGCTGTGCAATCGGGTCGATGACGTCGCGGTTAGCGGAGTAGAACGCGTTAAAGTCGTGGCGGTTGGCGTGGTAGGCGTCCGAAATCTGTGCCGGTAGCTGCAGGCCGTAAGCGTTAGCGGTGTCCTTAACGAGGTTGTAGACGGCGTCTACGGCGAGCTCATCGGACTTGTTTTCTGCTGCCTGCTGTACTGGCTGCGGTGCTTCAGCAGGTGCGGAAGGGGCGGTGCGCTCGGTCGGCGCGGAGTTCAGGCCAAGGGAAGCCGAGCATGCAGGCCATGCGCCCCATCCCTGGTTAGCCAGGGTGCGCTCAGCGATGACAATCTGCTGCTCGCGGGTTGCCTGGTTAGCGGTAGGGGCGAACTCACCGCCACCGTATGCCTGCCAGGTCTGGGGGTTGAACTGCAGGCCGCCGTGGTAGCCATTGCCGGTGTTGATGTGCCAGTCACCGCCGGACTCGCACTGCGCGAGGCGGTCCCAGTCGGAGTCAGGGGCAGCGGCGGCGTTCGGTGCCATGATGGCAGCGGCTGCGCCCAAGGCAACGGTGCCTGCGGTGAACTTGGCGGCAAAGTGGTTAGTCTTAGCGGAGTGGCGTCCCATAAAAGTAGTCCTTTCCGTAGTGCCCGTTTTCGTGTAAATGTTTTGCGCCTAGAAGAAAGGATGGGCAGGGAAACCTTCTTTGCGGCGACACTGAGGGCCAGCGTAGTGGTTTATAACGAAATAGTCACGTTCTGGGCACTAAATGGGAAAGAATTGAGACTATTGTGGTTCCGTCCGCAATATTTCCGCAGGTAGTGACAGTGTTGTGAACTATGCCACACGACACGTGGAACTTCTGTTCTGTATAACTTCCAGCTAAACTTAAGAATTTACCCAAGAGAAGAGGTGGATACCTATGCCCATTGGCAAAGTGAAGTGGTATGACGCCGAGAAAGGTTTCGGTTTCGTTAGCAACCCGGGCGATGAAGACGTCTACGTCGGCCGGAATGTCCTGCCTAAGGGAGTAGAAGAAATCTTTCCGGGTCAGCGCATCGAATTCGATTTCGCGGCGGGGCGCCGCGGGCCGCAGGCACTGCGGGTGCGTGTGCTGGACAAGCCGCGCCGTCGCACGCCGTCGCGCAAGCCGGAAGAGCTCGGCAGCATGGTCTCAGATGTTATGACCCTGCTGGAATCGCAGGTGCAGCCGGTACTGAACTCGGGTCGCTACCCCGAGCGCAAGACTGGGCGCCAAGTAGCAGAAATCCTCCGCGCAATTGCGAAGGATTTAGATAGTTAATCATCCATGGTGGATAGGGACCACACGGTGGCGAGGGGGGTTTCTTCGCCATCTTCGTCGGTGCCAATCATGAGGGAGGAGACTTCCACCACCATGAGCCGGGGGCGCTCGCCAGTCGATGCCTCGATGGGATCTACCGAACCGGGGATATCTACCTCGGTCGTTTCATTCGCACCATGAGAGGTTTCGTCATTGGCGGCGGGGTCATCATAGATAGACAGCACCTTCCATTCATGATTAGAAATCTCCCCGGGGATGTCCAGATGCAAGGTGTCATCCTCGCCCACCGTTAGTTGGGGGACATCTCCTTCGGGGCAATCTGTTCCCGGCTCGCATACGAGGTAGGGCGTAACCTCCTTGGTGTTATCCCCCACGGAGGCGGTAATAGCAATCTCGCTCGGCTCCGGGCCCGGGCGCGAATTGCGCCAGCTCTGAAAGATCACCACGGAGGCGACGATGACCGCCACGACCACGATGAGCGCGAGGATTTGCAGCAGCGACTTTTTCCTTGCTTCCTTACGGGTTGCCATGGCCCATTATTTTACTCGAACGCGGTAGAGCTCATCCCACCGCTTGCCGGTAAGCCAGAATTCATCGGTGCCCTCGATATGTGCGATGCCGTTTAAGACATCATCGGGATCGGTATATTTCGATTTATCGATGGCATCGGTAGAAATCACCGCGGTTACCTCGCCAGAAGAGAGATCGATGCGGTAGATATCTTCACTGCCCCACACATTGGCGTAGACATCACCGTCCACGCATTCCAGCTCATTGAGATCTTCCACGGGCGAGCCCTCGAGGGTGACCTCGGTGGTCGAGAGCTCCGCAAAGGTCTCTGGATCCATGTGCCGCAGGGTAGAGGTGCCATCGGACATTATGAGCTCGTCCTGGTTGGCGCATAGCCCCCAGCCCTCGCCGGCATAGGTGGCGGTGTCCGTGCGCTGGAAGTCGCCGTCATAGCGCAGGGCCTGCCCGCGCTTCCAGGTCAACTGCCAGATGGAATCGCCATATTGGGTAATGCCCTCTCCAAAAAGTGAGTCATCCAGGGCGTGGTCTTGGAGGACCTCGCCGGTCTCAGGGGAGAAACGGATGAGTTTGGATTCGCCCCATTGCCCGGTGCCGAGCAGGAGGTTGCCCTCGCCGTCTTCTTCGAGGCCTTGTGTAAAGGAGTTCTCCGGTAGCGGTGCCCTATCGAGGACTTCCACTGAAAGGTGATCGGGGGAGGAAGCATCGGGAGAGTCTGAGGAACAAGCGGTCAAGGCGCAGCAGGGCACGGCAATGAGCGCGGCGCGGCGGAGAAACGGCATGCACCATATGTACCACTGTCGGCGGGCCATCATGAATAATGAGGGGCGTGAGTAAGCGAAAAGCAAATCCGTTGATCGATTCCCGCGCCGTACGCATCGCGCGTGAGGCATTGGAAGAGGTGGGGGAAGGGGGCATCGGCAAGCATAGGGGCGTAGCCGGAATGGGCCGCAACGTTGTCACCCATCGCTTTGCGGCGGATATGCCCGGCTACCCAGGCTGGGAATGGCAGGCCGTACTCGCATGCGCGGAAGGCTCGCGCTACGTCACCGTCAATGAGGTGGCGCTGGTACCGGGCGGGGAGGCGCTGCAGGCACCAGAATGGGTGCCGTATGAGGACCGCGTGCTGCCGGGGGATTTGGGTCCGGGGGATCTCATGCCGCCGGCCATTGATGATGAGCGCCTGAACGGAAATGAGCTTTCTGCCAAAGGTCTGGCGGATGCCAAGCAGCGCTGGCAAGAAGAATATGGCCCGACCTCGGAGATGGCAGCCAAGGCGCACCTGCAGTGTCGCACGTGCGCGTTTTATATGCGGCTCATGGATAACTTTGGGGTATGTGCCAATGAGTATTCCGCTGATGGCCGCGTGGTGCATGCGCGCTACGGGTGTGGTGCGCATTCGCAGACGCGGGTGAGTGAGGAGAAGGCGCCGGCCGCGGCCTTCGATGACGAAAAGCCTATTTACCAAGATTTTGAATTTGGGGATTAAAGCAGCACACTTAGGGCGTAAAAATACCGCTCTACGTGAAAGGGCACGGCGTGAAAGCCACTCTCGATCGCTATTTCCACATTTCTGAACGCGGTTCCACCATCGGAACCGAGCTACGCGCGGGAACGGTCTCGTTCTTCGCCATGGCATATATTATTTTGCTCAACCCGCTCATTCTGGGCACGAGCCCGGATGCGGAAGGCTATACCTTAGGCGTGCCGCAGGTTGCGGCCGCCACCGCGCTGGTCGCCGGAGTGATGTCTATTGCCTTCGGTGCGATTGCGAAGTACCCTTTCGCCATGGCCGCGGGCCTGGGCATGAATACCTTCGTCGCCGTCAGCATGGTCGCCACCAGCGGGCTGACCTGGCAAGAAGCCATGGGCCTCGTGGTAATCGAGGGCCTTATCATCGTCCTGCTCGCCGTGTCCGGATTCCGCACCGCGGTATTTGACGCCATCCCGCAGCCCATGAAGGCCGCTATGGGCGTGGGCATTGGCATGTTCATCGCCATGATCGGTTTCGTGGACGGCGGGTTTGTTACCCGCGTGCCCGATGCCGCGCAGACCACCGTGCCGGTGGGCCTAGGCATTAATGGTTCGATTGCCACCTGGCCGGCGGTGGTCTTTGTCATTGGCCTTATCATTTGCGCCTTCATGGTCATCCGCAATGTGCCCGGTGGGCTATTTATTGCCATCATCCTGAATACCGTGATTGCCTTTATTGTCCAGGCGCTCACGGACTCGGAGGACTGGGGCATGGCCGCACCAGAAGCCCCGGATGCGCTGGGAGGCCTGCCGGATCTTTCCATCGTGGGCGATGTGAACCTGGTTGGCGCCTTTGCCAATATTGGCGTGATCTCCACGGTTCTGCTCATCTTTACCCTGCTGCTGACCAACTTCTTTGATGCCATGGGTACCATGACCGGGCTGGGTAAGCAGGCCAAGCTCGTGGATGACAACGGCAACCTGCCGGGCATGAAGAAGGCGCTGGTTGTGGAAGGCGCCGGCGCGGTCGCCGGTGGTTTGGGCTCGGCATCCTCGAATACCGTCTTCGCGGATTCCTCTGCCGGCATTGCCGATGGCGCGCGCACCGGCCTGGCCAATATCATGACCGGCCTGTTGTTTATCGCAGCGATGTTTTTCACCCCGCTCTATGAGATCGTGCCCATCGAGGTGGCGGCGCCCGTCCTGGTCATCGTCGGCGTGATGATGGCCGCGCAGCTTACGGATATCCCGTGGACGCGCATGGAAGTAGCCATCCCAGCCTTCCTTACCATCGTGGTAATGCCGTTTACCTATTCCATTGCCAACGGCATTGGTGTGGGCTTTATTACCTTCGCGCTCATGTCCACCTTCGCTGGTAAGGCCAAGCAAGTGCACTGGATCATGTGGCTACTGGCGGGCTTGTTCGTCATTTACTTTGGCATCGATCCGATTTCGGAGGCCATCGGCTAGCCTGGAAGGCATGCATATTTCTGATCCCCGTGACCCTCGCCTGGACGATATTCGGAACCTCAACAAATCCGATAAATCCGGCGAGGGTTTGGTCATTGCAGAAGGCCCCTTGGTGGCCGCCCGCCTGATGGAATCGCGGTTCCCCATGCGCTGCCTGGTGGGCTTTCCCCACAAGCTGGAGGCCTTCTTTGCCGAGTACGGCGAGCCGGAGTGCCCCGTCTACGAGGTCTCGCGCGAAACCCTCGCGGAGGTCGCAGGCTTTGATATGCACCGCGGGTTGGTTGCCGCTGCGGGCCGCGCCCCAGAGCCGGAGGTGGGCGAGATTCTGGAGCGTTCCCGCACCATCGCCGTGCTGGAGGGCGTGGGGGATCATGAAAATATCGGCGCCATTTTCCGCCACGCGGCCGGCATGAACGTGGATGCGGTGCTGCTGGGCTCAGGTGCGGCGGATCCGCTCTATCGACGCTCGGTGCGCGTATCCATGGGCCACGCGCTGCGCGTGCCCTTTGCCCATTTGGAGGGAGGTTTCACCACGTGGCAGCGCTCCTTGCAGGCGCTTGCCGATGCCTCCTTTACCCTCATTTCCTTAACCCCCAACCCCCAGGCGGTGCACCTGGCAGAGGCCATGCACGGGCAGGACAAGGTGGCCATGCTCGTTGGCGCGGAGGGCCCTGGGCTTACCGAGCACGCAATGAAGGCCACCGATATCCGCGCGCGGATACCAATGGCCCCAGGAACTGATTCCCTAAACGTTGCGACCGCGGCCGCCATTTCCTTTTATGAGCGCCAGCGATCCTTAAGTGACTTAAACGTCTGACGCAGCCAGTTGCCAATCAGCGAACCGAGCTGCTTCGCGGTGGAAAGGATCTCATCGCCAGTGGAATCCGGCTCGGCATCGTGGTCCTCGTAGTCGTCATAGTCGTTGAGGCCCAGCCTGTTTGCGGATTGGGCGGCGAACTCGCTGACCGGCTGCTTTGGCTTCGGCGGATCGATCTTGGGCTCTGGGCGCCCGTCGACGGCATAGCCCACGACGTCCAGGTCCGGGCCTTCCTGTCCCACGGTGATGCCCAACCAGTGTTCTTGGGCGGCCTCCATTATGCTGTGGGGCCGAAACGGCAGGGAAATGCCGCCGAGGGATTCGTCCTTTTCACCGGCCCAGAACGGCGCCTCAAAGGGCTCGGGTAGGCCGGTGTCCTCGTAGAGGCGGTCACGGGTGGCGCACAGGCAGCGCTTGAGCTCGCCGCCTTCCCACAGCGCGAAGCCTGCATAGTCTTCGTCCGCGTTGCTAACCAGCGCGATAACCCGCTGGGAAGGAACCGCGTTTAAGAGGTCCTTCGGCAGCTGGGAAAGCAGGACTGAATCGCCCTCGCAGACCGTTTGCACCACGGTAATGCCCGGGTAGCCGCCGATGTAGTACTCATTCGGATCCGTCTGCGCGGAGCGGTTCAGGGGGAATTGCCCAATCGGGGTGACCGGGAACTTGGGGTTGAGCTGGGCTAGGAACTTGCGGCCGAACCCGCGGTCCGCCTTGGGCTCGGTCTTGAGAACTTCTTCGGCGCCGGGCTTGGAGATGTACCACAGCGTGAGAACGGCATGAGAGATGTCCACTGTTTAGTCCCTCGGGCGCTTGGTGTTGGAACGAACGCCCAAGAGCACGTCCTCCCAGTGTGGGGTGACGGCCTTGCGGCGGCGCTTCGAGGGCTTGGACTCGGAGGACGGATTCTGCAGGAATTCCTCTTCTTCCGTCTCCTCGCTGGAACCGGAAATATCGGTGACATTGGCGGGCTGATCGCCGTCAATGGCTTCGTCGTAGCGGCCGCTGCCCAGGGAGGTCAGCGAGCGCACCGGTTGCACGAAGTCCGGGTCCGTAAGGTCTGCCGCGACCGAGTTGCGGGCCTCGACCGTAGCGGGGGAGGACATGGACTGCTTGAAGGTCCATTCCGCCTCGTTTTCAGAAAGTCCCGCCTTCCAGGTCACGCGCACAACCCACGGCTCGCCCTGGTGGCGGTAGGCGTCCCACGTGGACTCCGAAAGGGAGTGGCCGCGGGCGGCAAAGGAGCTCGCCAGTACTTCCCACAGGGTGAGCTTGGCGGGGCCGTCGTCGCGCACTGGGTGGGCCTGCTTGGCCACCTCAGAAATGCGATTGCGCTCCAACATGACTGGGTAAGCAAAGGGCTCGATGCGCGATTCATCGACGTGTATCTCTTCCGCGAGCTCTGCCGTGGAAGCACCGGCACGGATGCGGTTTTGGATCTCCGCCGGCCGGATCTGCTTTTCTTCCTCTTCGTGGGAGGGCTTGGGCATCGGCGCTAGCTTCGGCGGTTCTGGCTTGCTAGCGGTGGGCGTGAGGGCGGAACGCAGCTCATCGGTGATGGGAAGGGAAAACTCTTCGCCTTCTTCGGTGCGTAGCACCAATGAGTCTTCGCTAGATTCGCTGTCAACGAGAAACAGCTCGCGCATAGTGTGGCGCTCCTTTGCCTATCGACGGAAGGACGGATCTGTGATGCAGTCAACTATAACGCGAAAACGCCCCGCGCCATGCGAGGCGGCGGGGCATGTTGATGACTTAGTTGGCATCCAGCACGTAGTCGATGCACTGCGTGAGCTTGGCGATGTCCTCGGTTTCAATCGCCGGGAACATGCCCACGCGCAGCTGGTTGCGGCCCAGCTTGCGGTACGGCTCGACATCGAGGATGCCGTTGGCGCGCAGGGTAGCGGCAAGTTGTGCGGCATCCACGGATTCGTCGAAATCAATGGTGCCCACGACCAGCGAGCGCGCTGCTGGCTCGCTGACGAATGGGGTGGCCTCTGGGCGGGATTCGGCCCAGTTGTACAGCGTGGAGGAGGATTCGGTGGTGCGCTTGACCATGCCGTCGAGGCCGCCATTGTCATTCATCCACTGAATCTGGTTATCCAGCATGAGCAGGGTGGCAATCGCCGGGGTGTTATAGGTCTGGTTCTTGCGGGAGTTATTCACCGCGGTCTGCAGGTTCAAAAACTCCGGAATGAAGCGGTCGGAGTTATTGATCTTTTCGATGCGCTCCAGCGCGGCCGGGGACATGGCGGCGAGCCAAAGGCCGCCGTCGGAAGCGAAGCACTTCTGCGGCGAGAAGTAGTACACGTCGGTCTCTGCGATATTAACGGGAAGGCCGCCGGCGCCAGAGGTGGCATCGACAAGCACGAGCTGCTGGTGGTTGTGGGGGTGGGGGCGGACAACCTCCGTCATCGCACCGGTTGAGGTCTCATTGTGGGCCCAGGCGGCGACATCGGCATCGGCAGCAAGCTCGCGCGGATCCGGGGCGGTGCCGACAGGGGATTCTGTCAGGGCCGGGGCATCGAGCCATGGAGCCTTGGAAGAGGCCTTGGCAAACTTGGTGGAGAACTCACCAAAGGTAAGGTGGGCCGACTGACGCTCGATGAGGCCGAAGGTAGCCGCATCCCAAAAAGCGGTGGCGCCGCCCAAGGACAGAACAATTTCGTATCCCTGCGGAAGCGAGAAGAGATCGCTTAAGCCCTCGCGCACGGAACCGACGAGGTTTTTCACCGCCGGCTGGCGGTGCGAGGTGCCCACGATAGCGGGGTCAATAGCCTCGATCTGGGCGGGGCGTACCTTGGAGGGTCCGCAGCCAAAGCGGCCATCGGAAGGCAAGAGATCTGCTGGCAGTGTGATTTCTGGAGTACTCATGCCGCTAGTGTAGAACAGTTCCGGTTGGATGGCAGGTATTTTGATGTCCATAAACTTGTTGGCAGTATCACAAAGTTTGCTAGAGTGTGAATAGGTCAAAGGCTCACGGCGTAAGTTGGCGCCTTTAAAGAACTCTTTAACAGGGAAAGGAAATTCCGTGTCTACTGAAGAAAACAAGGTAGTACTCAAGCACGCTGGCAACGAGTACGAGATGGATATCAAGCAGTCCACTGAGGGCGATTCCGGCTTCGATATCTCCAAGCTTCGCAAGGAAACCGGGCTTGTTACCTTCGACCCCGGCTACACCTCCACCGGCTCCACCGAGTCCAAGATTACCTTTATTAACGGTGAGGAAGGCATCCTTCGTTACCGTGGCTACGATATTGCTGAATTGGCAAATAACGCCACCTTCAATGAGGTTTCCTACCTGCTGATCAAGGGCCACCTGCCGGATGAGCAGGAACTGGCGCAGTTCAATAGCGCCATCCGCCACCACACCCTCTTGGATGAGGACTTTAAGGCGCAGTTCAACATCTTCCCGCGCGATGCCCACCCGATGGCCGTGCTTGCTTCCTCCGTGAACATTCTCTCCAGCTACTACCAAGACCAGCTGGATCCACTGGATGAGGAGCAGCTGGACAAGGCTACCGTTCGCCTGCTGGCTAAGGTGCCGATGCTGGCCGCTTACGCTTACCGCGCATCCCAGGGCAAGCCTTATATGTACCCGGATAACAATCTCAATGCGCGCGAGAACTTCCTGCGCATGATGTTCGGTTACCCCACCGAGGAGTACGAGGTTGACCCGGTTGTCTCCAAGGCACTGGATAAGCTGCTCATCCTGCACGCTGACCACGAGCAGAACTGCTCCACCTCCACCGTCCGCATGATTGGTTCCGCACAGGCCAACATGTTCGTCTCCATCGCCGGCGGCATCAATGCCCTGTCCGGCCCGCTGCACGGCGGCGCAAATCAGGCCGTGCTGGAGATGCTCGAGGACATCGAGAAGAACAACGGCGGCGACGCTACCGACTTCATGAACCGCGTGAAGAACAAGGAAAAGGGCGTTCGCCTGATGGGCTTCGGCCACCGCGTGTACAAGAACTACGACCCACGCGCGGCCATCGTCAAGGAAACCGCACACGAGATCATCGATCACTTGGGCGGCGACCCGATGCTGGACTTGGCCATGAAGCTGGAAGAGATTGCGTTGAATGATGACTACTTCGTCTCCCGCAAGCTCTACCCGAACGTGGACTTCTACACCGGCCTCATCTACCGCGCCATGGGCTTCCCGACGGACTTCTTCACCGTCCTCTTCGCCATCGGCCGCCTGCCGGGCTGGATTGCTCAGTACCGCGAGCAGCTGGAGATGAACTCCAAGATCAACCGTCCTCGCCAGATTTACACCGGTGAAACCCTGCGCAAGGTTACCCCTCGCAGCGAGCGCTAATTAGCGCTTTTGGTCGCCCCAATTCAACCGAATCGGGCTTGAGCACTATAATTGGTGCAGCTCGGTTCGGTTTCATTGCGACCGCACGAACAAACTAGATTTCCCAAGGAGACTAATCCCCATGGATAAACCTGTTATTGAAGCCCAGTCTGGCCCAGCGCCGACCGACCTCGTCATTGAGGACATCGTCGTAGGCGATGGCGCTGAAGCTCAGCCTGGTGGCGTAGTGGAGGTCCACTACGTTGGTGCCGAATATGAGACCAACCAAGAATTCGATTCCTCGTGGGACCGTGGTCAGTCCATCGAGTTCCCACTGACCGGTCTCATTGCCGGCTGGCAAGAGGGCATCCCGGGAATGAAGGTGGGCGGTCGCCGTCAACTCATCATCCCGCCGGAAAAGGCCTATGGCCCAGCCGGCGGTGCGCACCCGCTGTCCGGCCGCACCTTGGTCTTTATCATTGACCTCATCCGCGCTGACTAAACTGCGCTAAAAATCGTTGAACCGGCTTCCCTTAAGGGGAGCCGGTTTTTCGCTGTGCTGGGCAGTCAGTTCCCGCAAGGGGCCGCATGAGACGGCAAACTGGGGCACAATGGGAACTATGACTGTGCCACATATTTCTTTCAATGATGACCGTGAGATGCCCCAGCTGGGTTTGGGCACCTACAAGCTCAATGAAGATGAATGCATTCGCGTAGTCCGCGAAGCCATTGACCTGGGCTACCGCCACTTTGATACGGCAACGCTGTATAAGAACGAAGAGGCATTGGGTACCGCGCTGAACCAAGCCATTGACGCGGGCGACGTCACCCGCGAGGACCTGTTTATTACCTCCAAGGTCTGGCACTCCCACCACGGCGCGCAGAAGGCGGAACAGGCCTTCCAAGAGTCCATGGAGAGGCTGAAGCTGGATTACTTGGACCTGTACCTGATCCACTGGCCATGGCCACAGGGTGGGCTGTACGTGGAGACCTTTGAATCCATTGCCCGCCTACAGGGGATGGGCCAGATCGCTTCCATCGGTGTCGCTAACTTCTACGAGGAGGTCCTCGAGGACCTCATTGAGAAGACCGGCATTACCCCGGTTCTCAACCAAGTAGAGCTGCACCCTGGCTTTACCCAGCCGGAGCTGCGCGAATTTCACCACAAGCACGGCATCGTGACCGAGGCGTGGTCTCCGCTGGCGCGCGGCGTGGTGCTTAATAACCCGGAGATTGAAAAGATTGCCGCTGCGCACGAGGCTACCGAAGGCCAGGTGGTACTGGCGTACCTGATGGCCAAGGGCATTTCCGTTATTCCGAAGTCCGCCCGCAGCGAGCGTCTCAAGGAGAACCTGGCCGCCGCGGAGCTAGAGCTGGGCAAGGATGAAATCGCGGCTATTGACTCCTTGGAAGGCCAAGAAGGCTTCGGCCGCATGTTTAATGACCCCCGCGAATTCCCGGGCGAAGAGGGCTAAGAAGGCACTCTCGGGCAAAGGAGCCACCGACGACGACGTCGTCGGTGGCTTTTGCTGTGCGTGCCCGTTGGGTGGGGGAGTGCGTGCTGGTCAAGGCACTAACCGCGTTAATAGGTGGTTCCTTTCGTGCAACCTTTACTCATTAGCTAATGTCTAGTTAACAAAATTTGCGAACCACTTAAATCCTGGGTGGAGGGGGTGATTTGCAAAGAATATTAGCCCAGTTCACCGGAGCCTATCGGGCTAAAAGGGGGAGTTTATGTGAGGTGTATTGGCAATGTTTACTGCTTTGCAAACAATGTTCTGTATCTTACATAGCAACGCGGGTAGTGATGAACAACACATTGCTCCTCGTTTGTACAGAACCTCTCTCACCCAAGGAGACAACCGTTCTATGAGTGATACAACTGCTCCCGTCGAGCGCCGTGACCTTACGGCAGCCGACTACATAGAAATGCGCGATAGCGAAGAGTTTGGCGAACTGCGCAGCGCTTATCGTAGTTTCACTTTTCCCATGACCGTCGCGTTTTTCGTGTGGTACATCGTCTACGTGCTCACCGCCGTGTTTGCGCCTGATTTTATGGCCATTGAGCTTGGCGATGGCGGCTGGAACGTCGGCCTCGTCTTCGGCCTGGCCCAGTTCCTCACCACGTTCATCATTACCTGGATTTACGTGAAATATGCCAATAAGAATATTCAGCCTAAATCGGTTGCTATTCGCGAGAAGTTGGAGGCCAAGTAAATGACTACCACTTACCTTGCACAAGAAACTTCTGCCGGTAACCCGATTCTGAATATCTCCATCTTCGGTATCTTCCTCGTGGTGACGATGACCGTCGTGCTGAGCGCTGGCAAGTCCACGAAGAAGGCTTCGGACTTCTATACCGGTGGTGGCGCGTTCTCCGGCCGCCAGAATGGCTTGGCCATTTCCGGTGACTACCTTTCTGCGGCGTCCTTCCTCGGCATCGTCGGTGCAGTGGCGCTCAACGGCTATGACGGATTCTTGTACTCCGTTGGCTTCTTCGTCGCCTGGCTCGTGGCCCTGATGCTCGTGGCCGAGCCGATGCGTAACGTGGGCCGCTTTACCATGGCGGACGTTTTGTCCTTCCGCCTGAAGCAAAAGCCGGTGCGCGTGGCTGCGTCCATCGCCACGCTCTTCGTGACGCTGTTCTACCTCATTGCCCAGATGGCCGGCGCCGGTTCGCTGGTGGCCGTGCTGCTGAACATCCATGACTTCAAGTGGCAGGCAGTCGTCGTCGGCATCGTCGGCGTGCTGATGATCCTCTACGTCTTGGTCGGCGGCATGAAGGGCACGACCTACGTGCAGATGATTAAGGCCGTCCTGCTGGTGACCGGTGTGGTCGTCATGTGCATCATGGTGTTTGTCTCCCTGCGCGGTGGTTTCAGCAACATGTTCAGCACCGCGATTGATATGCACGCGTCGTCCGATTACCTCCATGAAAAGGGCTATGAGGCCAAGGAAATCATGGAGCCGGGCCTGAAGTACGGTGGCTCTACCGCCGCTAAGTTGGACTTCATCTCCTTGGGTATGTCCCTCGTGCTGGGCGTGGGCGGCTTGCCACACGTGCTGATGCGCTTCTACACCGTACCGACCGCCGTTGAGGCTCGTCGCTCCGTGACTTGGGCCATCGTTATCATCGGTGCCTTCTACCTGATGACCCTGATTCTGGGCTACGGTGCAGCCGCACTGGTTGGACCGGACCGCATCCTGAACGCACCGGGTGGCGCGAACGCCGCGGCACCGCTGCTGGCACTGGAAATCGGTGGCTCCATCTTCATGGCCATTATTTCCGCCGTGGCCTTTGCTACCGTGCTCGCCGTGGTGGCGGGCCTGGCGATTACCGCCTCCGCTTCCATTGCGCACGATATCTACCACGCGGTTATCCGCAACGGTGAGTCCACCGAGGCAGAGCAGGTGCGCGTCTCGCAGGCCACCGTGGTGGTCCTGGGTATTGTCTCCATCATCTTGGGTATCTTGGCGATGACCCAGAACGTGGCCTTCCTGGTCTCCCTGGCCTTCGCAGTGGCGGCATCGGCTAACCTGCCGACCATCCTGTACTCGCTGTACTGGCGCCGCTTCAACACCGCGGGTGCCGTGGCCTCCATGTACACCGGTGTCGTCTCCTGCTTGGTTCTCATCTTCTTCTCCCCAGCGGTATCCGGCGCCGAAAGCGCCATGTTCCCGAACGCGGACTGGGCTATCTTCCCGCTGACCTCGCCGGGTCTGGTCAGCATCCCGCTGTCCTTCTTCGTCGGTTGGTTTGTCTCCATCGTAACCAAGCCGGACAACTTGGACGAGCTGGCGGCAGAGATGGAAGTTCGTTCCCTGACCGGTGTGGGTGTCGAGGCCCCAGTCCAGCACTAATTGCCCGCAAAGTAGCAATTACCGGTAATATGGTTCGACGTGTTTAATCCGTCTTCTCTCAACGCGGCGGCATCAGTAAAGGCTGGTGCCGCCCTTGCCGTGTGCATGCTTGCCTGCTCTACGGTTGCTGGGTGCAGCAATAGCGAGCGAGATAGCACCGCCAAAGCCGAAGACACCACCATTACCGCGCATAGGGCAGCAAAGGTGCCCCCGCGGATCAATGAGTTCCTCAAGGGGGATGAGGACCATTCCATTAGCTATATTCGCCTGCACGATGGCATGTATATGGGCTCTGCGGCAGAACACGATCCTCGCCCGGCGCTCAGCCTCATCAAGCTTTATATCGCCACCTACGTCATTGAGCAGGGCGAGTACGAAGATAAATTTGAGGCGCTCGGCATGATTGCCAGCTCTTCTGATAAGAGCGCCGAGGAGCTGTTCAAGAAGTACCCGGATTCCATCGATAGGATTGCCAAGGAATATCACCTGGAATCCACCAAGGCGGGTGAGAAATGGGGCTATTCGGAAACCTCCACCTATGACGTGGCCAGCTTCATTTCCCAGCTCATCAAGCGCGATGAAACCCACCCCGTGCTGGTGGCGATGTCGCACGCGGATCCGGTCTCAGAAGATGGCTATGACCAGGACTATGGCACCGCGAAGCTCTCTAATGTGGTGGGCAGCAAGTGGGGATGGTCCAACGATAAGTCGATCAATTCCTCGGTGTCCTTTGGCAAGAACTTCGTCGCCGCGGCATCCATTAATGGTTCCGCCGATGACCTCACGGACTACGTGAAGAGCGAAATCAACGGCGAGAATCTGGGCAAGGCCACCGAGCGGTTCCTGAAGTACAAGAACGGCGAGGATGTTCCGCCCATCGAGACGACCTCAGAAAAACCGACCTCTGGCGAGAAGAAGGATGAGGGCAAGAAGGACGAAAAGAAGTCCTCCGAGCCTAAGGAGAAATAGGCCTACTTAATGGCCTTGGCGATGTCCTGGGCGGCATCGGCAAGCCCGCGGATTTGCTCGTTGCTTAACGATGACCCCTTAAAGCTCACCCCATCCGCGGTGACCTGCGGCAAATCCGGCATATTGGGGATAGCCTTGTCCAGGGTGGAGCTAAGATCCTGGATACCTGGCTGCTTGGAGCCGGGTGTCCATTGGCCCCAGTCGCTGGCGTAGACCTCGTTGACATCGACGATGACGTTCTCGATGGTCTGCTGTCGCGACTGCGGAAGCTGGTGAATGGTGGTCTTGGGGTGGATTTTCCCGTTGGAACCCCAATCGTGCATCCAGTAGAACGTGCCAATCCCATCGCGGCTGGCCCACTCGATGGTGTTGTAGTTGCCGTAAACGCCGGTCTGGTAACCGGCTATAGACAGCGCCTTGGAAAACGCCTGCAGGTATGGCCGGATGAACTGGGTGTAGTGCTCGCGGGTGGGGTTATCGTCGATGGCGATATAAATGGGGCGGTGCGTGGGTCCACCGGCGGCCTTGTGCAGCGAAATGGCCTGCGGAGCGTGGATGGCGGCGCCGGCCGCGCCCTGCTTCCAATCGGCGGTTTCGGCGCGGCCGAATTGATAGACCGAGGCCGTGGGCAGGCCGGCCGCGGCATTGGCGGCAGCCTCTTGGAGCGTGACCGGCTTGCCGGTCATCCAGGCCGCGCCGGGGCGCTTATTGGAAACGTAGCGAATGGCACCGATATGGCCCGCGCGCTTGATGGCGGCGGGGGAGGGGACGCCGGAGGAAAAATCGATAATGGTGCCGCGCACCGGGCCGAGGGCGGCGGCAGAGGGGGCTGCCGCACCAATGGCGCCGGCGGTAAGGGCAAGGGCGCTTGCCTTCAAGAGGCCGCGACGAGACAGAGACGGTGACATAAAAAGCTCCTGCAGTGATCGCATTAGTCACAATAGTTAACAAATGCACCATAGCAGGAGATGGTGGGGGAATCGTGTTTATTTTGACTCGTTGCTAAATTCCACGTTCGTGGCGTGTTCCACGGTGCGCGATACCGTGCAGTCCTTCTCGTGGGAGATGCGGATGAGGTTATCCACGAGCGTGCGGGCCTTATCGCCGTCCGGGGTGGAAGGGAAGGCGAGGGTGAAGGAGACGCGGACATCGGAAAGCCGCGAGGCGCCATCCTCATCCACGCGGTCGCCCTCTGCGCGCACCCGGAAAGACTCCGGCTCGGTGCGCCGGGAGGTCACGACATCCACATCCACCGCGGTGCATCCGGCGACGGCAGCCAGCAGGAGTTCTACCGGAGATAACAGGCCCTCGCCGCGCCCGAACTCGATGCTGGCGCCGTCCGCATTGGTGGCGCGGTACACCGAATTTTCTACGCGGGTAAGGTCAACGGAATACTGCTTCGTGATTTCACTCATGGCTTAAAGCTTAAGCCAGGCTCGGGATATAGGCCACGCTGCAGTAAAGGATTAAATGCAGCGATAGGAAATCGGAGGCAGTGCGCACTTAATAAATCAACGGCGGCGAGAAGCGGATACGCACCGATTGTCCAAGCTCTGGTTTATTATCTGCGGTAGTCCGGAACGTGACCCCAGACTCATGGGAGGCGGTAACGGAGTAGTGTCCGGCTTCGAAAATGGCGGAGTCAACCACCGCAGCAACCGTGGCACCTGGATGGTTTTCCTCCACGATCGTCGCGTGGTGCGGCAAGATGGCGGCCTTAGTGCCTTCTCCTCGCACGGTTACGTCACTCAACGGCCAAGAGATACCAAGAGTTGGGCACTCGACGCGGCTTCCTGAAATAGTGGTCTGGACAATCGTGGCATCCGCAATAAATCCCGCGACCACCGGGCTAGCGGGATTTTCCAGCAGCTGTTGCGGAGTAGCAATCTGCTGGATTTCGCCGCCGTCTAGAACCACGACTCTATCTGCGATTGCCAGTGCCTCGGCGCGATCGTGGGTGACGTGCACCGTGGTTAGGCGTTGCTTTTGTGTCAGGGCTACCAGCTCGCGGCGCAAATTATCGCGCAATGGTTCATCGAGGGCGGAAAGCGCCTCATCCAGTAATAAAACTTTGGGTTTAGCGACGATCGCCCGGGCCAGGGCAACGCGCTGGCGCTGCCCGCCAGAAAGGCTGTCTGGTGTACGGTCTTCGAATCCTGGCAGGCCCACGAGAGCTAAAGTCTCAGATATGCGCTCTTCGCGCTCGGCCTTTGCTACTTTCGCCTGGCGCAGCGGGTAGCCAACATTGTCCTTTACAGACATGTGCGGCCAGATCGCGTGCTGTTGGAAGACCATGCCGATGCCGCGTTTCTCCGGCGGAATATCAGTCATCTGCCGGCCATCTATGTAAAGCTCACCTGACGATGGAGAAATAAAACCAGCGATGGTGCGCAGGAGCGTGGTTTTACCGGAGCCTGACGGGCCAACGAGTGCAATGAGTCCCCCAGGCTCGATGGAGAGGTTGATATCGCGCAGGCCGGTGGTTCCATCCGGAAAAGTGACCGTGAGGTGGGAAGCTGCAATTTTCGCCATTATGAAGTCCTTACCTTAGGAGCGCGGATAGTCAGTGCGAGGGCAATGATGCCTAGCAGTGCAAAGAGCAAAGCGAGTGCCGATGCCTGGTTGTAATTTCCTGCCTGTTGCAGGTTGAAGACTTGCACACCCAGCGTTGTAGTTCCAGGGGCGACGAGGAGTACGGAAATAGTAAGTTCTCGAATCGCGGTCACCGCGACGAGCACCGCACCGGAGATTGCCGCCGGAATGGTCATTGCGCCGGTGGTAGTAAAAAGCGCTTTAAGAGGCGTGGCGCCAGAAATGCGCGCTGCTTCTTCCACGGTGACCGGGGTGCTTATTAGCGGGGCACGCACGGACTGGACAACGAGTGCGGTAAAAGCACAGACGTAGGCGATAAGGATTATCCAAATGGTGTTATATAACCCGGTATAGCGCCCGGCAATCAGCCAGGCGACGCCGATGATGAGCCCCGGCAGCGCGCTCGGCAGGAGCGCAGAAAGTGTTAAAAGGGTATTTCCCCGCGCCTGGGTCCGAGTCACTAGAATTCCGATGACCCAGCCAAGAATCCCGCAGATAATCGCGGCGGTTATTGACAGAAATGCGGAATTGGTAAGGCCGTCGAGAACGCGCGGGTTGGATAAAGCACTGCTAAAGTTCGCCAACGAGATGGTTTCTAATGTAAACGGAACTCCAGGGGCTGGCAGCAACGCGCGGTAAGCCAAACCAAGGATTGGGCCAATGGAAATGGCGAGTCCGCACACCCACATGATGATCGTGACCGGCCAACGCGCTGAATGCAGCGCAAAGCGCGCCGGGCTTCCGGAGTCATGGGTAGAAGACGAGTTTTTCAGGGAGGTGAGGTAGTCCATGATGACTGCGCCGATTCCCAAAAATAAGAGGACGACGCCGATGGTCGAGACCACCTGTAAGGGGTTCGATACGGTGCCGGAATCAATGAACCGGTAAATCATCGTTGCGAGCGTTTCGAATCGAGCCGGCGAGCCGATAATGGCAGGAATTCCGAAATCCGCCAGATTAGCAATTGCCGTGAGGGTAAACGCGGATAACAGGGCGGGGCGCAGGAGCGGAAGGGTGACCGTGCGCAGAACAGTCATCACGGAAGCACCAGATACTCGGGCGGCTAGCTCGAAATCGGGAGAGATGGAGCGCAGGCTCGAAGAAATGATGACGTATGCCGTGGGAAAAGAGTGGATGGTCATCAGCGCTATGACCCCGTCTGCGCCGTAGATATTCCATATTTCGAACCCAAAGAGTTTATTCAAGCCCTGATTCGGGCCGAATAGTTGAATCCAGGCGATCGCTCCGATAAATGGCGGAACCAAGAGCGGCGAGAGCAGGAATAGGCGCAGTACCGAAGAGCCGTAGACATCCGTGCGGTCTAGCGCGATGGCAATAACGGTGCCGATGATGACGGCGGCGAGAGCCGAAAGCGCCGTGGTGAACAGCGAATTCCATGTAGCAATACCGAGCCCTTGCTCTAGCAGGACGGGAATTTGGTTTCCACCCAGTGCAAGGGAGACAACAAGGGCCAAAGGCGCGATGAACAGGCCAAGGGCAATGAGCCACACGCCAACGCGCAGCGCGGACACGGAGGGATTTTTCAACAAGCGAGCCATCAAGAACTAGGAAGCCACTGCCTTTTGGAATACCTCGACGGCGGCGTCTTTATCCTTGGTGATTTTCTTCAGGTCTTGGTCCATGAGCTCAATGTCTGCGAGTTCAGGGGTGCCCGCTGGAGTTCCCACATCCTCACGCACCGGGAGGTAAGACTGATCGACGGCGATTTCTTGAGCCTTCTTCGAAAGCAGGAAGTTGATGTACTTCTGTGCCGCTTCTTGCTCCTTGGAGTCTTTGAATACGCCCGCAGGCTCAGAAATATACGGTGATCCCTCGGTGGGGTAGGCAAGGGCAACTGGGGATCCCTTATCCGCTAGGTCGCGGACTAAGTAGTCGACGACCACGCCCACGGGCCTAGAACCGGAAGCGATTTCCTGGGAGGTAGGGCCATTGGACTCTGCGATCATCGGAGAATTCTTGCCCAGGTCTTCGATCCACGCTTCACCGAGGTCTGGATTGTTCTTCCATGCTGAGGCATTGAAGGCTGCCGCACCAGAGACCGCCGGGTTAGGCATGACGAGTTTGTCCTTGTACTTCGGATCGGTGAGATCCGCCCACGAGGTCGGGGCATCGCCTTCTGCGATTTCGTCGGTGTTATAAGCAATGACCGTGGGGATAATGCGCGTGCCGACATAAAAATTCTCGTCGTCCTTGGCCTCGTCGATGACGTCATCGGAATCGACATCGGCAAGCTCGATGAGATCGCCATCCTCGGCGTAATTTTCAAAGGTAGGAGCATCAGCCGCCCAGAAAACGTCTGCTTCGATATCGCCAGATTTCTTCTCCGAAGAAATGCGCGCGTTCAAATCGCCGGTACCGGCCCGGTACACCTTGACCTCGATATCGGGGTTGTCTTCATTGAAGGCGGCATTGATTTCATCGACCTTCTCTTCCGGCTCTGAGGTATAGACGGTAATGGTGGTTGAATCGCTTGCGGCCTGCGTATCTTCATCGTCGGTCGCAGGCTCACCGCACGAGCTAAGAAGAACGGTTGAAGCAAGGGCTAGGGCAGCGAGAGATGAGTGCTTCGGCTTCATTGGGGAAGTTCCTCCAGAGAGAGTAGTTAACAGGAACGTCTATCTAACTGCACTGAAGTTAAGGCAACTTAGGATCGATGTGAACGTACAGTAAATTCTTTGAGCTCCTGGGCGGATGTTGTGGAGGGAGGGCTCGCCAAGGAACCTCGCTCGAATGGGCAGCCTTTTAGTGGTGAAAAGCGGGAAACCAGGAGGTGACAAGCTTAAGGTAACCCCACATGGGGGATTGATCTATAGGTCAATAGATATTTATATACCTGTAGTACTACCGTTATGAAAAGCAATGAAGGAACCCTACAAGGAGAAATAATGGATTCGGTGATCGCAGGCAATGCGAGCTGGATGCTCATGAGCGCGGCTCTCGTGCTGCTCATGACCCCAGCCCTGGCACTTTTTTACGGAGGCATGACAGAGCGCCGCGGCGTGCTCAACATGATGTTGATGTCCTTCGGCTCACTAGCGGTAGTCAGCATCATTTATATCCTCTGGGGCTGGTCAATGAGCTACGGCACGGAGTCCTGGGGCGGCATCGTTGCCAGCCCCTTCGAGTTCTTCGGGCTGAAGGACTCCATCTTTGATGCCAATGGTGAATACCTCGAAGGTGCGGAAGGCTACGCCAATATCATCGATATCGGCTTCCAGCTCACCTTCGCCGTTATTTCCACCGCGATTATCTCCGGTGCACTCGCCGGCCGTGTGAAGTTCGGTACCTGGATGCTTTTCAGCGGCCTGTGGGCAACCTTTGTCTACTTCCCGCTGGCCCACATGGTCTGGGGCGGCGGCATCCTGGGTGAGGGCGAAAGCAGCGTCACCAGCTGGATCTTTGGCAGCGAAGGCGGGGAAGCGCTTGTGGCCCCCATTGACTTTGCCGGTGGTACCGTCGTCCACATTTCCGCAGGTACGGCCGCACTAGTCCTAGCGATTGTCGTGGGCAAGCGCCAGGGCTTCCCGAAGAGCGTGCAGCGTCCCCACAACCTGCCCATGGTCATGCTCGGTGCCGGCCTGCTGTGGTTTGGTTGGTTTGGCTTCAATGGCGGTTCCGCCTTCGCAGCCGATGGCCTCGCCGGCCTAGCCTGGGTCAACACCACCGCCGCAACGGCCGCCGCAATCCTGGGCTGGTTGCTCGTGGAAAAGCTGCGCGATAACTACTGCACCTCCCTGGGTGCAGCCTCCGGTGTGGTCGCAGGACTTGTCACCATTACCCCGGCCGCGGGCGACCTGAACCCGGTCACCTCGCTCATCATGGGTGCCCTCGGCGGCATGCTAGGTTGCCTCGGCGTGGGCCTGAAGTTCCGCTTCGGCTTCGATGACTCCCTCGACGTCGTGGGCGTCCACTTGGTCGCCGGCCTGTGGGGCACCGTGGCAGTTGCCTTCTTTGCCAATGACCGCGGCATCTTCACCGGCGGCGGCGCCGAAGGTTGGAAGCTGCTCATCGTACAGATTCTCATCGCCGCTATCGCCGTGGTCTTCGCCGCAGTCATTACCGCCATCATTGCGGTGATTTTGAAGGCGACCATCGGCTGGCGCGTGACCGACCAGATCGAAACCGACGGCATTGACTTTGGTGGTCACCGTGAGACCGGCTACGACATTGGCGGCCGTGCCATGCGCGGTACCACCAGCCGCAACTAAAACGCCCAGCGATACCTAGGAGCAATAATGAAACTCGTAACAGCCGTGGTCAAGCCCTTTACGCTTGATGATATCCAGCAAGCACTACAAAAACTCGGCTCGCCGGGCATGACGGTGACCGAAATCGAAGGCTTTGGCCAGCAACGCGGTAACAAGGAAATCTACCGCGGCGCCCAATTCGCCACCTCCTTTGTCCCCAAAGCCAAAATCGAGCTCATCGTGGCAGACGATGACGCCGAAGCGATTGTCGATGCCATCGTGGACGCCGCCTGCACCGGCGAAATCGGCGACGGCAAGATTTGGATAGCGCCCGTCGAAGACGTCATCCGCGTCCGCACCGGTGAGCGTGGGGAGAAGGCTATTTAGACCTCAAATGCGCGGTGGATCTGCTTGCTTATAGAAGTAGAAGAGTCGTGGCAAACCAGTTTATTTTAAGTTCAACGTGAGGAAAAATCCGAGAGCCCGACCCCGATGTGTCAACTTTCCGGGGCCAGGCCTTGTGTGAGGTTACCCTCGTTTAGTGTACATCCGATCTGTGCGGATCGTGTGGCGGTACGAGAGGATGGGCCTAACCCCAACAGTTCCACTACCCGGGGTAGGTCCCGTTGGCCCATTGGCGCACCGCTGTTCCTTGGCGTTCCAGGCCTTGGTTTTGCCTCGGTGCAGCTGATCGGCACGGTGCTTTGGGGTTATTCCCGTCGATGACTCCGGGCAAGCCTCCGTAATGTAGAGCATCGTGCGCCAGGTTAGTTCCTCGCAGGATACAGCGGTGTCTGGTTTGGTGTTGTCGGTTGCGCTAGTTCTCACGCTGCCTTACGCGCTTAAGGACGTCGTAATCACCGGTCCTGGCATCAACGGCGGATTAAGCATCAATCAACGCTGACGCAAGCTGCTACTGTGAATACTCCTAAAAATGTCCTCATCCCCTTTTTGCTACTTAACCCCCAACGGCATTGTCAAAGCAACCCGTCAATCTTTAGGTTCGACCATCGCGCAGCTGCGTGAACAGGGTCGTAACGGCCCGTTTGGCGAGCAAACTGGGGGCCAGGGCAGTGGAGGTGAACAGTTTAGAGAACTGCAGTGACCTTATAACCCTTCTTGGTGAGCAGCCGGGTCGCTGCTTTAAATGTCGCGTTATCGCTGTCGGGGTTGTATTTTTCGGGATCTAAAGCGATATGCGCGAATTTTCCATCATAGCGGATAGTCATGAATTTGTAGCCAGCTTGTTCTTCGGCATCATCGATTAGCGTTTGCACGTCGGAGGTATCGCGGTCGGGGGTGGCCGCCGCCGCATGGTCTTGATGCTGGGCTATAGGGGAAGCTTTTTCGATTGGAGTGCTGTGGCCGATTAAGCCAGTGCTTGCAGTCAATAGTCCAGCAAGAATAGTGGTAATAATCTGAATACCTTTCTGTTGGGCGTATGGTATGGGTGAGTGTGGTATAGAACACTCGCTCACCTGCAAAATTAACGGTTACAACCGTAACTTAACTTCGGATTAGCTCAAAAACTGTGCTGACCAAGGACCAGTTTTCCTGGTTCCTTCCAGCACAAGAGCCCAAATTGGTTATTATACCAAAACTAGTCTTTGTTTTCAGGCTCCTGAAACGGCTCTTCCTTTGGGAAGTACTCCAGTGGGTGGATGTAGGACTGGACCCCTGTTCGGAATACCCGGACAGGGCGGTAGATTACTATTTTTCCAACCCGGTTGGGCTGGATATCGGGTGTCCGCCAAACAGGGGTCAGGCCCGTTGGATATCAGGTGTCCACCAAATGGGGGTCAGGTCCATTCAAGGAGATATAAGTAATGCCTTGGGTGAAGTGAATAGCGAACTTTTGAGAGGAGATACCAGCCCCTTAGCCTGAGCCTGCACATGCATTTTGAATGGCGGCGATGGTAGCTTGAGAACCATGAGAAGCTTGTGGAGGTATTTCCGGCCATTCGGCGTCTCCGCCTTGGTAGTCATCGTGCTCGGGGTTCTGTTTAATGACCATCACTGGGCACTGATTCTAGTGGTCGCAATTTTGCTCATAGGAGTCGTTCTATCCTTGGCGGATTATGCTTCCGGGCGGCGTCGAAAGAATGAGGATGAGCGTTGAATCAGAAATTGCAGTTGTCGTTGGCTACCGGATTCGTCGGCGTGGTTTTGGTCATCGCAGCGCCTATTTTAATTAGCACCGGAATTGATGCTGCCGATGCTGGGCAGCAGTCAGGTAATGCTGTGGTTCCATTGCTTTTAGTGGGCATCGGAACCGTACTAGTGATCCTTGCGCTGGCCCGTTCCGGTCCTGTATTTGAAAAGAAAAATTTAAACGCCGAGCGCTAGAAGCGCTAGTTTTGGGGGCCATATTCCTTGCGGGAATGCAGAGGACACGACGTTAAGCGCCTTCAATCAACCTACTGGTTGATTGAAGGTTCAACCGCCTCTGCGATTCAAAGCCAGAGAAGTCGGGGCAAGATATGTATTTAGAGAACTTGATCCCCTCGGCTATCCAGTCATGGTGATGACTGGGAAGGAGTAATGACATGAAGGCTTTGTACAGGGCAGCGATTTTCTACCTCGTCTTGGGCTTGGTCGCCGGCTTGTTTTATCGGGAGTTTACGAAGCTACAAGATTTCCCGGAAGGCGAATATACGCAGCTAAGCGTGGCCCACACCCACTTGCTGGCATTGGGCTTCATGCTATTCCTCATCTTCTTGGCGCTGGAAAAGGTCTTCGCGCTGTCGCGGCACCGCCAGCTATTCAACTCATTTTTCTGGCTGTACAACGTGGGCGTTGTGCTCACCGTCGGCATGCAAATTTCGCACGGCATACTGACGGTGCTGGGCAAGGAATCCAATGAGATGATTTCGGGCATCGCTGGTCTGGGCCACATCTTCATCACTGTGGGGCTGACGGTCTTTCTCGTGAATTTGGGCCGGGCCATCAAGGAACCAGATGAGGGTAGCACCAAAGCTTCGGTGAACGCCTAACTATGAGCGAGCACAGCGCACAATAAAACGTCACGGCGCCTACTCGCCGCGATTGGATAAGCTTGGCGGTTCTTTCCGTCGGGTTGGGCATCATTGTTCTAGATGGCACTATCGTCGGCGTGGCATTGCCCTCGGTCATCACTGACCAGCAGCTTAACCCGACGCAGGCGCAGTGGGTCAACAGCCTCTATGCGGTGCTATTAGCTGCGCTGCTGCTGCGACGGGCAAGATTTGCGGGTACCTGGGGACGCAAGCGCGCCTTCCTCACCGGCCTGACAATATTTGTGGAAGGCAGCGTATTGGCGGGTTTTCTACCACCGCCGCCTTTGACCTCCGCGCGAGCCGTGCAAGCTATCGGCGCCGCAGCCTTTGGTGTGTGGGGCGCGGTGATTTCTGGGGCTGCAGCGCTCGGACTGCTCGCCGGTGGTGCACTGACGGAATGGGTGTCCTGGTATTCGCGATTATCGAGGCCCGACCTAGGCTGGTGGGAACCCCAATCCTCGTTCAGTTTCTTTGGCTGGACGTGGTCAGAAAACGCGCCCATCTCACCGGTGCCGGTGGCGCTCGCGGTTTCGGCCGTGGGCTTCGCGCTGTCAGCCATGGCAATCGGTGCATTCTCTCCGGTGCAGCAGCCCCCACGTCGCGGCGCGTTTCGGGGCACCCGGCACCGTGCTCATCGGGCTCGGCTTGGAAGCCGTCGGCGTCCTTATCCTCGTCCTGCTTATGGGGCCGGATACGAATGGTTGGATTATCGCCGCGCCGCTGACCCTGTATGGATTGGGCCTTGGGTTCGCCTCCGCAACGCAGAGCACCGTGCGTCTGGGGCAGTGGTGCAGGCCTTAAGCGAGGGCTTGACCATCGCCGCGCAGTGGTCGCTCGTAGCCGCTAACGCATTCCTCGCTCTGGGCTTTGTTGGTGCACTTCGGGTGCGCCGTGCTGCGGGGGAGAAGGGTGCCCCCGCAAGCAATGCCGATCTCGGTGCCCGCTTTAATCGCGTCCCGAACTGATTTTCCACCCGCGTGCTGCTTTGCGTTGCTGCCAGAAGTGACGGTAGATACCGGGGACATCGGAAAGCTCAGCGTGGGTACCAAGTTGGCTGACGTGCCCGTGTTCATCCAAGACTACGATTTGATCAGCAGATTTAATTGTATCCAGCTTATGGGCGATGACGATAAAAGTAGACTTCTCCCGTAGCTCGTCCATTGCGGCAAGGATATTTGCCTCATTTTCTGCATCGAGTGCGGAGGTAGCCTCATCAAAGAGGACAATCGGCGCTTGTTTGAGCAGCGCGCGAGCAACAGATACGCGCTGGCGCTCACCGCCGGACAGAAGCCGTCCTCCTTCACCAACCGGAGTGTGCCACCCTAGGCGGTTGGCAATAGACGTCACGCCTGAAAGATTAGCTGCGCGGAAGACTTCCTCATCGGAGGCATCGGGACGACCAACGCGGATATTAGCAATCAGCGAATCATCGAAGAGATAGACGTCCTGAAAGACCATGGATAGTCTGGACATTAGCTGTTCGGTTCCAAGCTCGCGGATATCTACGCCGTCAACCATCACCGTCCCGGAATCTACATCCCAGAATCGCGAAATAAGGCGCGCAATTGTGGTCTTTCCGGAGCCAGAAGGACCGACAATGGCGGTAACGGTGCCCGGTTGGGCGTGGAAGGCGACATCGACCAATACCGGCTTATCTCCGTACCCAAACGTGACATTGCGCAGCTCAACACTGCCCGAACCGTCTCCTGTACGCGGAGTAGTGGGTTCTGGCAGGGAAGGGGCATCGGTGATGAGCTCGGTTTCTGCGAGCGCGATACGGCCTGCGTCTAAACCGACGAAACAAGAGCCCAGCTGCTCAAGCGTGCGGGTAAACCTCAAGCTGATTCCGATGATCGCAATTGTTTCTAGTGGCGATAGGGCGCCTTCAACGGCAAGATCCGCGGAGACCATAATGAGAGCCACGATGAAGATCTGCACTACTATGCCGTTGAGTAGCAAAGCTAATGTGGATACCCATAGCTCGCGTATCCGTGCTTTATGATCGATTTCTAGTGCTTGCTCAAGCGGCGCAAACCCTTGTGATTTTCCCGCCGCGCGCAAGGCCGGCTGGCGGTTAGCAAATTCTACGATGCGCTGGGAGAGCTCTTTACTCGGCCCGAGTGCGCGGTTCGATGCTTTCTCACGAATCCATGCAGCCAACTGCATCACCACGAGCGCCAATGGTGCGATGATTAGAAAGACCAATCCCAACCGCGGATTCCAGAAACACGCTCCAACCAACAGGGTCATAAGTGCTGCACCATCGCGGTACACCATGCCTTGAGTATGTGCAAGAGTCTCGGCCGCCACCATAAAACGATCTGAGACGAGACGAGATAGCCCGCCGGTATTAGCCGGTATGAACCAGCCGAGCGGTAGCGTTGCCAATTTATCGCCCACAGTCGTGTGCGCGGTTCGGATGAAATCCAAGGCCGTGTGGTAAGAGGCCATGGTTGCGAAAAATCGTAGCGCAAAAGCTACGAGCGCAATTGCCAAAAGCGTCCACATCCATGGTGCGATCGTCGTATCCCCATCGAGTGCCTTTGTAAGTGGCACGAGCGTGAGAACGGCGAGGCCGTCAAGCACGCCAACGATAAGCGATAGACAAGCATGCCTTTTATTGAGCTTATGACCTACAGGACTTTGCAGCTTTTTGACACTGCGAGTAAGTAACGGATCACGAAGCCGCGAACTAGCAGGCGTGGTGGCATTAGACATGAGAATTATCCTTCACAGGCTTGAGGCGGATTATTTGGTCTGCGCCTTGGATTGACTCCGGTTTGTGGGCTATGACCAAGACGGTCTTGTCTCTTACGAGTGTGGCCAGAGCCGCTTGAATTTCTGCTTCGCAGTCAGGATCGGTTGCCGCAGTAGCTTCATCCAGGATCAAGATTGGGGCATTGGTAATAATTGCCCGGGCAATAGAAATGCGTTGCTGTTGTCCACCGGATAAAGAGATGTTCTCACCAACAACGGTGTCGAGCCCAGCTGGTAAAGCGCGAATATCAGCAGCTATGTGCGCGGCCTCTGCTGCTTGCCAGATCTCTTCATCGCGAGCTTCTGGGCGTGCAAGGCGAATGTTTTCCCGAATACTCATGCGCAGTAAGTGAGGATCTTGTAAGACAAAAGCCACAGTGCGGTACAAACTGTCGAAAGTGAGATCACGGATATCCACGTTGTTGATAGTGATTGTGCCCGAATCTGGATCCTGGAAACGCGCCAGCATCGTTGCTGCTGTGGATTTGCCAGACCCGGAGGGGCCAATCAATGCCGTGACAGTGCCTGCGTTTAATTGCGCAGAAAAGTCTTGGAGGACTGGTGTGTCTGGGGCGTAGCTAAAGCTGACCTTGTGGAATTCCACCTCCATGTCTTGACTACTGGCATCGAGGCTCTTTGAGCCTTCATTCACGTGGGAAATTGTCATGACTTCATCGAGGCGCAACGCCGCATTGCCAGCGAGCTGGTAAGACCACATCATGCGGCCGACGGTTTGAATCGTGCCTGGGATCACCAGTGCAATCAACGTTGTGGCGATGACTTCAGCAACCGTGACATAGTCCCCGGCTATTAGCAGAGAACCGACTCCTATATTGATAAGGATGAGCACGGGAACCGCCACCACGGATTCTGAAATTGCGCTAACACGAAGAAGCGGACGTACCCACTCGTAATAGAAGATAGCGAATTGTTTAGCAGCTTCGCGGTACCGAGCGTGGGCTTTGCCAACGGTGCCGAAAGCCTTGACGACGGAAATACCTTCGGAGAACTCCACTGCAGTGGCAGAAACCTCTCCAAGATAATCGTCCATTTCCGCAGTTTTTGTGCCCATATCTTTCATTGAATACGCCTGGATTGCTAGGAAAATGGGCACAGTGACAATAGAAAGTAGGCCAAGGCGCCAATCCAAGATAAAGGCATAAACTAGAAGCGCAAGAGGCGTGAAGATTGCGGCAACTTGCTCTACAGGAGCATGGGCTGTCAGGGTGTGCAGAGTTAGCGTATCGTCCTCGACTGCTTTGCGGACTTTGCCGGAATTAGTCTGGCTAAACCAAGACAGCGGTGCTTTCGCAATAGCGGTAATAATTCGGCGCCGGTTGATCCCCACCAGCTTTGCGTCAGCGAAGTGGGTGATCGTAAGGGCAAGGAAATAGAAGAATAGCTGGCCCAAAAATGCTGCAAGGAGCCATTTCACAATGGACGCGACGTCATCAGTATTGCCGTCGATTAGAGCATTTCCCAGTGCCACCAACGCGACGTAGGGTGCTACGGCGAGTACCGAGGATATAAGCGCGAGAAACTGTGCGAAGTAGATGGTTGTTTGCACTGGGGCCAGTAGCTTTTTTAGAGCGACCTGGCCGGCTTTTTGTTTTGCGCGAGCCTCTTCTTCCGGTGACGCACCGTGTGATTCTGGCGCGTGGGTTCCGCTTGATTCTGTGGAACTTTGTTTTACCTCAGACATTTCTTTCTCAATTCTTGTTGATGTCAGTCATATCGATGATTCTGGTGACTGATTCTTGGATGAATTCGTGGTCATGGGTGATAACGATGACCACTGCGCCGCTTGCTGCAAGAGAGCGAAGCAGCGCAGAGATGGATTGCAGTTGGCGCCAGCCCACCCCAGAGGTAGGTTCATCGAAGATGTAGACCTCTGCTTGCTCGGCTTGGGCTGAAGCTATGGCTAAGCGTTGCCGTTGCCCACCGGACAGAGACTGCGGATGCCGTTGGGCCATCTCTTCCAGATCGAGGCGATGGAGAATCTCGTTGACATCGATGTGGTCCCGCTTCTTCTTTGCCAGTCCGAGCGTGACCTCTTCTTCGGTGGTGGCAGCGAATAGCTGGCGGCCAACATCCTGCATCACCATGTACGCGCTGCGCCTCCGAGCTGCTGCTCCTACTCGTTTGCTGTTCAAACGGAGACTACCGCCGCGTTTGGGAGAAGCAAGACCACAAATGATCCTGGCGAGGGTGGTTTTGCCTACACCGTTGGGCCCGATTAAGGCGGTGACTTCGCCGCTGGGGAAAAATGCGTGGTCAATGTTTAGCACCTCATGCGTGCCATAAAAAACGGATATCGCTTAACTCGAGTCCGCTCCAGTGGGGATCGGCGTTTTCGGGCGTGAGTGGTCCCGGCACGCTCGCGGGCAGGGGAACGTGGTGCAGACTGCGCAACCCCAATTGTTTGCGTTTGGGTTCGTCTAAGGCATAAAACTCCTCAGCGTGGAAACTCCGCGCTATTTTTCCCTGAGTCAAGTAAATAACTTGGTCAGCGATATCTTTTAAGAAAAAGAGGCGGTGATCCGCGATAATGATCGTTGTACCTAATTCCTTCAAGCGGTGTAGCACGCGTGCAAGAATATCGATGCTTTCCATGGAGAGATTGGAAGTGGGTTCATCGAGAAGCACGAGACTGCCCGGGGAGACAAGCGCGCATGCGCATGCCACGGTTTGTAACTGTCCACCGGATAATTCTTTGAATCGCCGGCCCCGAAGATCGTTAATGCCTAGCAACTCGACCGCTGATTGAATCCTCGACTCAATTTCTGCGGGATCCATACCAAGGTTTTCTAGCCCGAAGGCTAATTCTGCATTGACACTTTCAGTGAAAAACTGCGTCCGTGGATTCTGGAATACTGAGGCGCTGAACTCGATGGCGCGGGACAGCGGTTCCTGCGCAGGGTTAAAAGCCTGGTCATCCTTTGTAATAGTGATGGTGCCTAGTAGCTCTCCTGGATTGAAATGGGGGATGAGTCCGTTGATCAACTTGAGTACCGTGGACTTTCCCGATCCGGAATCACCGGTAATCAGTAGGCACTGTCCTGGAGAGACAGAAAAAGACACATCAGATACACCTTGAATGCCTGGCCGAGCGCCCAATGGATATGTAAAAGAAACGTTATGGGCGTTTACACTGGTTGCGATACTGCGTTCGTTCATAAGTGGACCTCCGTGGGAAGCCAGACAGAGGCAACAACGAGGCCCAACCCAGCTATTGCAGTTGCATCGACAAGCTTGAAGGAAAGATCGGCGGTGGTGGTTGGACGTGTGGGTCCTCCCAATCCGCGGACAAGAGCAGAGGCAGCGAGCTCATCACCAGCGCGGACAACGGCGCCTAACAAGGGGATGATCAGCATCGCGGACGATTGTGTGGGCTGTGTGAACCAGCTTTTTACTCCGGGTTGGAGGCCACGAAGGACCATGGCATCGCGGATGGCTTTGGCTTCTGCCACGATGATCGGCAAAACGCGCAGGAATACCGCCGGTGGAATGGTGGCCCAGCCTGGTAAACGCAGGTCCCGCAGTGCTGAGGTCAACGTGGATGGTGTGAGAGTGAGCAAGCCGAATGCGCCGATGGACATGCTGATGACAAAACGGCTTAGCCACGAAAAAACTGCCGCCGAAAAAGCGAAAAATGTGGAGCCAGGAAGCTGTAAAAGGCCCCAATACCCTAGATAGGATAATGCAAAAGAGCACAGGCAAATAAGACCATAGTGTGGCTTTACTGTAGCTAGTGCGATGGAGCTGAAGGCGATAGAAATCAGCAGCGTCGGTAGGTGGCCGTGGCTGAGAGCTACCGCATTGATTACTAGAACAGAAAGCAGCACGGTCCGTGGATCGATCGAAGGTCGACGAAGCACGCCCTGTTTTCGCAGGCTCACAGGAGGCCAGCGCTTTCAAAGTGTTTGCGGCTGACGCGAACTCCGACCTTTCCTCCGATAAAGCCGACGATGAGCGCACAAATGGCCAGTACTCCAATGGTCCATGGCTGGAAGATATCCGACATAGCATCGGCGTATTCTTGGCCCATTTGGTCTGCGATATCGACGTAGTATGAGTCCGTATCCAGGATTAGCGGGATAAAAGGCAAAGAAACCCAGGCACAGAAGACGCCATAGGCAATAGGGAAGGACTTGGCAATCCCGAGGTGGCTTTTTGTGATAATCAAATCCGCGATAAACCCAAGAATTATGCTTCCCAGCAAGGTCCAGAAGTAGTGCCCGGTGAGCATGAATGCTAATCCGTTAATACCGCCGACAAGGGTGAAAGCGCCCATTTTGGGCGTGCGGGCGGCATAAAGCGCTAGCACGATTCCATTTGCGATTGCCGCGATGAACCAGCCAATGAACATGAATTGTGGTCCTGCGAATCCGACCATCCCGGTTACAAAGGTGATTACAAAGTAAAGTGCAGCAAAGATACCAGCGTTGATGAGATCTCTGGTGTTTAAACGTGCCGTCGACCCACTGGATGAGCTTGTATTCCGTGCGGGCGTAGAGGACTGTTGGGTCATGGTAAACCTCGATTCATGAACAGTAGGGAAAGTAAGGCTTACCTAAAACGTATAATACTGTTTATAAGGTATTTCTAGCTTGATCTGAAGATTTACCCTTAATGGGGGCGAATGCAGATAAGCGGTTTTTAGGGATCATAAAATAACTATTTATTGATATGAGGGAACTAAGGTGTACCGCCTCTGCATGGGGTTGCCCGCAAATCGTGGACACGTAGTAGAGCTACCTAGTGGTTAGGCAGCGATTTTCTCTTCGTTTCTGGTTTGGGTGATGTGATTTTCGAAATCGACAGGGCTTACCATCCCGAGGGCTTCAGTGCCGGCGCCGACAGTTGTAGACCACTTCAATCCAGTAAGCCACAGCCTGACGCGCAGTATCGTGGGTTGGCCAGCGCTTCCGAGAGTGTCAGGAAGTTTATCTGTGAAACTCCTTCTAGATTAGAGCTTCACGCACAAACTTCCTGACACTCTCGCCGCAGGTGTTCCCTAACTTTGGTGGGCGGGTACTCGGCTACTAATGGCAACTACGCAGCAGGCGAATCCTTGCCATTGCCTAACGCTCCATCTGCGAGCATCGCTGCACCATACACGGGGATGAAATAGATAATTGCAACCGTGAAGAAACGCGCGGCGGTGACATCTTCTTCAAGCAATGTCCCCAGAACTTGATGCATATAAGCGATAACTGATCCGCCGAAAGTGACCAGACTGCCGGATTGAGTAAGGGTAAGTTCATTGAGATTGAAACCGAACAGGACTTGTGAAATCGACGGCTTAAGAGTCCCGTTTTCAGTGATTTGATTCTCAACGAATTCAACGGCCTGTGCGTCCTCAACCAAGTCATCAATATCATCAGCGGTTTCCACTGGGATATCGAGGTTGAGTTCTTTTTCGAGCCGTTCAAAGCGGCGTAGAACGCTGTCAATGTTCGGCGGACGGTAGTGTTCACCAACAATCGTTGATGCTGCGGAGCACTTCTCAAAATCAGGGAAAGCTGCCGGATAGCCTTTCAGAGCAACCTGCGCGCCTGGCGAGAATCCCAGTCCCTGCATCTGTTTCAACAACTGTTCAGGGGCAGTCAGGTTCTTGGTCGCTTGATTGATAGCCTCGGTGAGTCCTCGTGGAACGATTGCTTGTACATTTAATGCCTGTGCAGCACTGACGGCTTGGGTCAAGGCTGAGAAGTTAAGCCCTGCGGGCATGCTCTTTGGTGGGATAACTTGACCAATTCCACCGAGAGTAGAAATGTCTGGTAGGGGATTGCCGAGTTTCGCTAAGGCGGCCATTGATGTTTGCACCCCAGTCATCTGTTCCAATGCTGAAGAGCCGATTCCAATATCCATACCGCTTCGTATTGCTTCGACAGCTTTGAAAGTTTGGTCATCGTACATTTTCAGAAAAGCGGATGCAGCGTTTGTGGTTGTTTGCGCTTGGCTGAGGGCTTGCATTACTCCGCTGTTTTTGAAGTCAATGTAGGGGCTCGTTCCCAGTTTCATGGATGTGTTCAGGTTTGCTACTTGTTGCGCGAGGGCTTTGGAGCCTGCAGCACTGTTTGCGATGTCACTTTGTATTTTCCCGAACCAATCCAGATTGCGATTCTGCTTCGGGTTGCTGCCATCGTGGGGCATCGTGTCACCTTTCTGAGGTGGAGTGGGCCGTATTGGGTTGATTGTCTCACATGGGTGTCATTTCCCAATTCGCATTGTCAAACACGTGCTCTATGGCCGCTGGCTTGTGGGGGTCGGGTAGTTGTACTGGTCTGTGAAACGACCTAGCATTGATTGTGTCTTGTGTCGTGGGTTTGGGAGTGTGGGCCTGACCCCGGAAACAGCTCCGGCACAACAAAAACGCCTCTCCTATTTGCACAGGTAGAGGCGTTTTGCCGTTTTGAGGAGATTGTTCGAACAATCAAATCTAATTGTTCGAACAATCTCCAATGGTGCCCCAGAGAAGATTCGAACTTCCGACACCGGCTTTAGGAGAGCCGTGCTCTATCCCCTGAGCTACTGGGGCGGGGATGTTGCTCATGCAACTCGGATCATCATAGCAGTGGGGCGCGAGTGCGCCCCAAAAGGCTGCGTGCGCGGCCGTTTGTGTGGGTCGGCCCAGCAGCCTTAGCTATGAGGTTTAGGCGCCTGCCAGCTCCTCCTGCTTATTGCGCACGGAGGATGCGGGCGGGTTGGTCTCGTGAGTGCCGTCGGAGTACAAGACGGTGGGGATGATGCGGTTGCCGTCGTTGACGGACTTGATCCACTCGTTGATGTCGTCGGCGTTCTCGCCTTCTACGTCCACGAGCTCGTATGGGGTTTCGGTGCGGTCCAAGTTCTTGATGAGCTTGGCGCAAAATGGGCACCAGTCGGCGTAGAAGATGGTGACATCGGCGTTGGTTTCGGGTGCTTGTACAGTCATTAGGCTGCGTCCTTTCTGTCGTAAGTTAAAAAGCGGTACTTCATGGGGAGCTCGCTGGCCGGTTGCTCGGGAAGCTCTAGATGCCCTTTGTCTGAGGTGAGCCAGTCCGTGCTGTAGGCCAAGCCGAACGTATCGGGGATATCCGGGGCAAAGACGGCGTCTTCGCCATAGATATCGCCGATGTTTACGCCCATGAGAGTGACCTCGATGCGGTCCACCTGGTCCAAGGCGGCGGTGTAGATTTGGCCGCCGCCGATGACCCAGGCATCGGCAAGCGCGGGCATCGTTCTGCCCACCGTAGCACCAGTTGACCACGTGCCGGGCGCGCGCGAGGAGAGCACGTAATTGTTCCGGCCGGGCAGGGGACGGAACTTGGGGTTGAGGGACTCCCAGGTCTTGCGGCCCATGATGACCGGCGCGCCCATGGTGACGTCCTTGAAGTGCTTGAGATCCTCCGGCACGTGCCAGGGCATCTGTGCACCATCGCCGATGATGCCGTCCAGGGACTGCGCCCAGATCGCGCCGAGCATTAGACCGACACCTGCGCCTTGATGGCCGGGTGCGGGTCGTAGCCCTGCACCGCAAAATCGGCGAAGTCATAGGAGAAGAGGTCCTTCGCCTTGTTGAGTTTCAGCTGCGGGTACTCTCGCGGCTCGCGGGAAAGTTGCTGCTGTACCTGCTCCACGTGGTTGTTGTAGATATGGCAATCGCCGCCGGTCCAGATGAGATCGCCCACCTTGAGACCAGCCTGCTGGGCAAACATGTGGGTCAGCGCCGCATAAGAGGCGATATTGAAGGGCACGCCCAGGAACATATCCGCCGAACGTTGGTAGACCTGCAGCGACAGCGTGTCATTGGCCACGTAGAGCTGGAAGAGCAGGTGGCAAGGCATAAGCGCCATCTGGTTGAGCTCAGATACATTCCACGCGGAGACCAGGTTGCGGCGCGAGTCTGGGTTGTTCTTCAAGGTGTCGAGTGCCTGCTGGATTTGGTCGATGTGGCTCCCATCCGGGGTGGGCCAGGAGCGCCACTGCACGCCGTAGACCGGGCCCAAATCGCCATTCTCATCGGCCCACTCGTTCCAAATGCGCACGTTATTATCCTGCAGGAATTTCACATTGGAATCGCCGCGCAGGAACCACAGCAGCTCGCCGATGATTCCGCGAAAGTAGACCTTCTTCGTGGTCAGCAGAGGGAAGGATTCCGCCAGGTTATAGCGCAGCTGTGCGCCGAAAATGGAGCGCGTGCCGGTGCCGGTGCGATCGCCTTTGGCCGTGCCTTCTTCGAGGACGCGGCGGAGGAGATCCTCATACGGGGTTTTGATAGTGGCACTAGAGGCGGTGGACGTATCACTCATGGTGCCCCAGTGTAGAACGTTAGAAAGCCATGGGGATAGTCAGAATTTTTATTTCCTGTCGGCGCTGGTAGAGGGACTGCTTGCGCGAAGTGTTTCTCGCAGGGCCTGCTCGATCGGGGTGGCTTCCCACTGGGCGGTGGCACCGCTCAAAATGGAGGGGTGTTCCCACAGGTAGCTCATCTCCAACAGTCCATGAAGATCGGAGTTAAAGAGCCCGCCAAGCTTGAGCATCCACGGACGCAGCGTTATGGGCGAGTGCCGGCAGCCAGCGAGATGCGCGAACTCCGCCTGGGTAATTGCAGGGGCGCAGGGTACGGAAATGATAGGTGGGCTGGTGGGGTCAAGGAGGGCATCGGCAAGCGCGCGGCCAAAGTCCGGAAGGTAAGTAACCGAATGCTTGGTATGCGCGTTGAAGAGTGTGAGGGGAACGCGCTTGCCGATGATCAGTTGGTGATACACGCACCCCGGGCCAGAATCCGGGCCAAATAGATCTGCGGCCACCACCGATACGGCGCGGGCAGGTGAAGCGAGGCGGGTATTGATGAGCGCAGCGCGCACACCGGGTTTTCCTTGTCTGGATGTGGTTAAAGGGGTACCGGGTGAAAACGTTTCGTAGCTCGGATCGAATCCGTAGATGGATTCTGGAAAGACGATGGGGATGGCGCGTTCGGCGGCGATGCGGAGGGCTGTGTCCTCAGCGGGGATGAGGAGCGTGCGCCATGCCTCGGCGTTATAAGCGGCGTGGATGCAGTGGACAATGCCGTCGACGTCTGCGGGGTAGAACTCTTTTTGGGTGGCATCGCCGGTGATGTGCTGTACGTATGGGCCTAGGTCGAGCACTGAGCCATGGCGGCTCATGATGATGCATTCATGGCCTCGGGCGGTGAGTTCGCGGGCAACCGCCCGGCCAACGGGTCCGGCGCCAGTGATGAGAAATTTCATTATGCGGAGTCCTATTCATATTAGTGACTGGTGCTCTCTAAAAATATAGGGCGGGGCCACCGAAAGCAAGAGCAGTGCTCTCTTTTGTGAGTTGCTATAGTTTGCTCATGGCACAAACCCCACGCGAGCGCGCCCGAGAACAGACGATGACCCGCATCATCGAGCTGGGGCGGCAGCAACTAGCTAGTGGTGGTGTAGAGGCGCTGAACCTACGGGCCATAGCCCGTGAGCTAGGAATCGTTCCTTCTGGTATTTACCGCTACGTACCGGATAGGGCAAGCCTCATAACCCTCCTCATCGTTGATGCTTTTGACTCCCTAGATGGGGCTGTGGCGCGCCACGATGATCTGAGTGTGCAACCGCGTGAGCGATTCATTGGCCTCGTAGGTGCGATGAGGCAGTGGGCCCTTGAATTTCCGCAACGGTGGGGCCTGATTTATGGCACTCCGATTGTGGGCTATCAAGCGCCAACCACAGAGACGATAGCAGCGGGCACCAAAGTGAGCCGCCGCCTCGCCTCCTTGCTTGAGCAGTCCACGGTAGTGCCGCTGAGGCAGCGCTCGCCCCACCTGGATGCCGATATGGAGGCAGCCGCGAAAGATATGGGCTCCGATCTCAGCGCGGACGCCATGGAAATGGCGCTGGAGGCCTGGGTGAGGATCATCGGGCTGATTAACGCCGAGGTTTTCGGCTACCTAGGGCGCGATACGCTGAGCGAGTTCGCCGGGTTCCATGCCCGATCGGTGGCGCGGCTCGCCGATGGGTTGGGGCTCTAAAAGCCGCCATTCTCCTCGGCAAAGGCCGCGGCGTGCTCCAGAATCTCGTCTTTCAGCTCGGGGCGGCAGATGAGCAGATCGGGGATGAAGGTGTCCTCGTTATTGAAGGTGATGGGGCTGCCATCGAGACGGGAGCAGTGCAGGCCGGCTGCCAGGGCAACGCCTACTGGGGCGGCCTGATCCCATTCGTATTGGCCGCCGGCGTGAATATAACCGTCATAATCGCCCAGCAGCACGTGCATGGCCTTAGCACCGGCGGAGCCGACGCCCTCGGTTTCATAGCCCATCTTTTCCGCGATGTAGCCGGCCACCGTGGGCGGGCGGTTGCGGGAGATGACGAACTTCTTGGATAGCGGGCCGGCGACGGCGCGCACATCGGAGGACTTGAAGGTCACGCCGTAATCCGGCAGGCCCACCGCGGCGTGGACCGGGGTGCCGTCCTCAACGAGGGCGATGTGTACCGCCCAGTCCTGGCGGCCGGTGGCAAATTCCTTGGTGCCGTCAAGCGGGTCCACGATCCAGACGCGCTTCTTTTTTAGCCGGGCAAGGTCATCGGAGGCCTCTTCAGAAAGCACGCCATCGCCGGGCCGGTGCTGTTCTAATACGCGGGCGATCCATTCTTGGGCGGCGTCATCGCCGGCATCGCCAAGCGAAAGGCCCCGCAGCAGGCCACCATTGCGCACGCCCTTTAAAATCTCGCCGCAGCCTTGGGCGAGCGAATTGGTCAGGCGGGAATCAGAAATCTCGACGGTCATGGTGCCCACATTACAACGGGGACTAGAGTGTGGTCATGCCAGAAAACATCCTCGAGCGTTTTCGCCCCCAAGTGGCGCAGTGGTTCCAGGACGTTTTTGCCGCTCCCACCGCGGTACAAGCCCAGGCCTGGGACAAGATTTCCCGTGGGGATCACGCCCTGATGGTTGCCCCCACCGGTTCTGGTAAGACGCTCGCGGCGTTTTTATGGGCGCTAAATAACCTGGTAGAACGCGAAGGCCAATTGGCCCTGCCGGTAGGAAACGCCGCAGGCTCCGCTACGGGCGTGCGGGTGTTGTATATCTCGCCGCTCAAAGCGCTGGGCGTGGATGTGGAAAATAACCTGCGGGCGCCGCTAACCGGCATTGCGCGAACCGCGGAAAAGCTGGGACTGGCGGTGCCGAATATTTCCGTGGGCGTGCGCTCGGGCGATACGCCCTCGGCAGAGCGCTCCCGGCAGGTGCGCAAGCCGCCGGATATCCTCATTACCACCCCGGAATCGGCGTATTTGATGCTGACCTCGAAGGCGGCGGGGATCTTGAAAACCGTCGATACCGTCATCATCGATGAAATCCACGCGCTGGCCGGCACCAAGCGCGGTGCCCACCTCGCCCTGACGCTGGAGCGCCTGCAAGAGATTGCGGGCGATGTTCAGCGCATTGGGCTTTCCGCCACGGTGCGCCCGCTTTCGGCCGTCTCGGATTTCTTAGGTGGCAATCGCCCGGTGGAAATCGTGGCGCCTGAAGCCCACAAGAAGTGGGACCTGGACGTGCGCGTGCCGGTAGAGGATATGTCGGATCTTCCCACGCCGGAGGCGGGCTCGACCATTGGGGAGCTCACCGTTGATGATGCCATTGGCATTACCGGCGGGCCGGAAGGCAGCGGCGACGGCATGGAGGAATTCGGTGGGGAAGAAGACACCGCGTTGCCCACCGCGAACTCCATTTGGCCGTTTATTACCCAGGACCTCTATGCGGACATCATGGCGCATCGCTCCACGCTAGTCTTTGTGAACTCGCGGCGCAGCGCCGAGCGCCTGACCAGCCGGCTCAACGAGCTTTACGCGCAGGAATATGACCCGGATTCGCTCTCGCCGGAAACCCGGCGCGATCCCGCCCAGTTGATGGCGCACTCGCACGTTGCGGGCAAGGCGCCGGCGGTCATCGCGCGGGCGCACCACGGCTCGGTGTCCAAGGACGAGCGCGCCATGACGGAAACGATGCTGAAGGAAGGCACGCTTAAGGCCGTGGTGGCCACGAGCTCGCTGGAGTTGGGCATCGATATGGGCGCGGTGGATTTGGTGGTGCAGGTGGAATCGCCGCCCTCGGTGGCCTCAGGCCTGCAGCGCGTGGGCCGCGCCGGGCACCATGTGGGCGCGGTCTCGCACGGCGCGTTTTATCCCAAGCACCGCGCGGACCTGGTGCAATCCACGCTGACGGTTGCGCGCATGCGCGGCGGGATGATCGAGAAGATGCACACCCCGCGCAACCCGCTGGATGTGCTCGCGCAGCAGACCGTGGCGGCGGTGGCCGCAGCGGGCGAGGAAGGCTTAAGCGCGGATGACTGGTATGACATCGTCAAGCGCAGCCATCCCTACCGCGAGCTGGCCCGCGAGGTCTATGATTCCGTGATCGACCTGGTCAGCGGCGTGTACCCATCCACGGATTTTGCGGAGCTAAAACCCTGCGTGGTGTATGACCGCGTATCCGGCGTGATGACCCCGCGCCCAGGGGCGCAGCGCGTGGCCGTGACCAGCGGCGGCACCATCCCGGATAGGGGAATGTTTGGCGTGTTCCTCTATAGCGGTGGGGAGTCCGGGAAGGCCCCGCGCCGGGTGGGCGAGCTTGATGAGGAGATGGTCTACGAATCTCGCGTGGGCGATGTCTTTACCTTGGGCGCGACCAGCTGGCGCATCGAGGAGATCACCCGCGATCAGGTCCTAGTCACGCCCGCGCCGGGGCATACGGGCCGCCTGCCGTTTTGGAATGGCGATGGCGCCGGGCGCCCCTATGAGCTCGGCCAAGCTTTAGGCGAGTACCGCCGCGAGGTGAATACGGACCCGAGCATTATCGCGGATGCTGATGAGAATGCCCGCAGCAATATCTTGTCCTACCTGCGCGAACAGCAGGAGGCCACCGGCATTATTCCGGATGAAAAGACGCTCGTGCTCGAGCGCTTCAAGGATGAGTTGGGGGACTGGCGCGTGGTACTGCACACCCCCTTTGGCCGGCCGGTTAACTCCGCCTGGGCCTTGGCGGTAGGCGCGCGGGTGGGGGAGCGCACCGGCATGGACCCGCAGGCGGTGGCCGGCGATGATGGCATCGTGCTGCGCCTGCCAGAGGGCGAGGCCGATCCCGATGGCACGATTTTTGCCTTCGACGCCGACGATATTGCCGATGTCGTGGCCGAGCAGGTGGGCAATTCCGCGCTTTTTGCCTCCCGCTTCCGCGAGTGCGCGGCCCGCGCGCTGCTTTTGCCCCGGCGCAATCCCGGCAAGCGCGCTCCGCTGTGGCAGCAGCGCCAGCGCGCCGAGCAGCTTTTGGATGTTGCCCGCAAGTACCCGTCCTTTCCCATCATTTTGGAAACGGTGCGCGAGTGCGTGCAGGATGTCTATGATGTCCCGGCGCTGCAGGAGGTCATGCGCGATTTGGGGCACCGACGCGTGCGCATCGCGGAGGTCACCACGGATCAACCATCGCCCTTTGCCTCGTCGCTGCTCTTTAATTACACCGGCGCCTTCATGTACGAGGGCGATTCCCCGCTGGCGGAAAAGCGGGCGGCGGCACTCGCACTTGACCCGGCGCTTTTGGCCAAGCTGCTCGGCACGGTGGAGCTGCGCGAGCTCTTGGATCCCGCGATCATCGATGAGGTCCATGCCCAGCTGCAGCGCACCGCACCCTCGCGCCGGGCGCGCACCACCGAAGAGGTCGCGGATCTACTCCGCGTGCTTGGCCCCATCCCGGTCGAGGAGTTGGGCGAGCATACGGATGTTCCCTTAGCCGCCCTGGATAGCCTGGGCACGCGGATTATGCGGGTTCGCATCGGCGGGCGCGAGCACCTTGCCCAGTCCCAGGATGCGGCGCTGCTTCGCGATGCCCTCGGTGTTCCCATCCCTCCCGGCATCCCCGCCCAGGTCGCCACGCTTGCCGATGCCCTCCCACAGCTCATCAGCCGCTGGGCGCGCACCCGCGGCCCGTTCGTGCTCGCGGACTTAACCGCTGCCTTCGGAATTTCCGTCTCCGCTGCACACACCACCCTGACAGGCCTGGATTCGATCGTGGAGGGCCATTACCGGCAGGGAATAGAGGAGCAGGAGTACTGCGCCGCCGAGGTGCTAAAGACCATTCGCTCGCGCTCGCTTGCTGCCGCGCGCGCGGATACCGAGCCGGTCTCCGGTGCCGCCTTCGCCCGCTTTCTTCCGGAATGGCACGGCATCGCGCCTGCCGGGAAGCAGCCGGCACTCCGCGGCGCCGATGGCGTATTTTCAGCTATCGAGCAGCTCGCCGGGGTGCGCCTGCCGGCTTCTGCCTGGGAATCCATCATTTTGCCCGCCCGCGTGGGGGATTATTCGCCCCGCATGCTAGATGAGCTAACCGCCAATGGCGAGGTGATGATCGTCGGCGCCGGAAAGGCCGGGGCAGCCGACCCGTGGGTGATGCTGCTGCCTACCGATTACGCCGCCCAGCTCGCCCCCGAAACCGATCCGGAGGGCGTAAGCATGCTGCAGCGCGCCATTTTAGGCGTGCTCGAGCGCGGCGGCGGCTTCCTCTTTTCCGATATCGCCACCGAGGTCCCCGGTACCGCCGAGGAGACTCGTGAGGCCCTCTGGGGGCTGGTGGAAATGGGCCTGGCCAGCCCGGATTCCTTCGCACCCATCCGCACGCGCTTATCGGCAGGCGGGCGAGGGGCCTCCCGCGCCGGCCGCGGTTCTACCGCCCACCGCTCCAAGCGGCGCCCCACGCGCTCGCGGCTGCGCATGGGTCGCACCTCGTTTGCCCAGACCCAAAATGCCAACGGAAGCGCTGGCCAGACCCCACCCGATATGTTCGGCCGCTGGTCGCTGGCGGTGCCCGCCGCCCAAGATGCCACCTCGCGGTCCGTGGCGCACGGCGAGGCCTGGCTGGATCGCTACGGCGTGGTCACCCGCGGCTCCGTGGTGGCCGAGGACGTCCTCGGCGGCTTCGCGCTGGCCTATAAGGTCCTGTCCGGCTTCGAGGAATCCGGCAAGGCCATGCGCGGCTATGTCATCGAAGATCTCGGCGCGGCGCAATTTTCCACCCCGGCCATTATCGATCGCCTCCGCGGCCTGGCGGATTCCCCCGACGTCACCGGCTGGCCGTCCGGCACCACCGATCCAGAGACTTTCGTGCTCGCCGCCGTGGACCCCGCCAACCCCTACGGCGCGGCGTTGCCTTGGCCGCAGCGCGATGGAGCCGATGGCAAGGCTACCGGCGGGCCGGCCCGCTCCGCCGGGGCACTGGTCGTGTTGTGTGATGGCCTCCCCATTGCCCACCTCACCCGCGGCGGAAAGACCTTGACCACGTTCATCGACGCCCTTCCCGACGGGATAGAGACCACCGACGTCTACGCCCGCCTCCTATCCGCGCTCACAGAACTCATCGCCGCCGGGCACATGTCGCCGCTGGTGATCGAGAAGTGCAATGGCAACCCCATCCATCACACCCCGGCGGCTAGCATCCTGCGCTCGCTGGGGGCCGGAATCACGCCGAAGGGCGTGCGCATTGCCGGGCAGGCTGCGCCGCCGCGCGTTCCGCGCCGCGGGGCGCGGGACGGCTCACCGGACGACTCGCGGGGTGGACCGCGCGATGGCTCGAGCGGTGGCCTGCGCGGTGGCAGGCGCGCCTCCGAGGCCATCGAGGAGCTAAGCTTCGACGATCCACCTCCGCCGCCTCGCAATTCTGGTGGCTTCCGCCCGCGCGGCGGATACCGTCGCTAGCGCCACCTGCCTGCAGGTGTATTTTGGTGGGGCCACAGTGTCTGAGGCCCACGGAAGGAGGCCAGCCCCCATGCCCGAAGGCGATTCCGTCCTACAACTTTCGCGCCGGCTGCAGTTTATGGCCGGGCGCGAGGTCACCGGCTGTTCCGTGCGCGTACCGCAGCACGCCACCGTTAACCTCACCGGCACCATCTGTGAGCGCGTGTGGCCGTATGGCAAACACCTCTTCATGCAATTCGACCAGACCATCGTGCACACCCACCTAAAGATGGAGGGCGCCTGGGCCATCCACTACGCTGGCGACCGCTGGCGCAAGCCCGGACATAGCGCGCGCATCGTACTGCAACTGGCCCATTCACCGCGCGATATTGAACTCGTAGGCCACTGGTTGGGCTTTGTCGATATCTTCGACGCGGATCAATACTTTAGCCGCATCGCGCACCTTGGCCCGGATATCTTGGACCCCGACTGGGACCGCGAGGAGGCGGTGCGCCGTCTGCGCGCGCGACCCGAGCGCAGCATCGGCACGGCGTTATTGGACCAGAAGGTCGTGGCAGGCATTGGTAATGAATACCGCGCCGAAATCTGCTTCCTCGCCGGCGTTCACCCGGCCGCCCCGGTGGCAGAAGTGGATGTGGAACAGGTATTGGACATCGGCAAGCGCATCATGTGGGCCAACCGGAACTCGCCCATCCGCGTGACCACCGGCGTGCGCCGGGCCGGGGAGACCACCTATGTCTTTGGGCGCAACCGCAAGCGTTGTCGGCGCTGCGGCACCATCATCCAGAAGGATTCCCTGGGCGGCGTTGACCGCGGTGGGGACGAGGGTGAATTAGAGCGCATCATCTGGTTCTGCCCGCACTGCCAGCCGCTCTAAGGTTCCTTTACGCTTTTCGCGCTAAGCTGGCGGGCATGCGATCACTACTAAATCTTGTATTTAATATCATCTGGTTACTCTCCGGCGGCATCGTTCTTGCGCTGGGTTACTTCCTCTTCGGCATCATCGCCTGCATCTTCATCGTGACGATTCCGGCGGGCGTGGCCTCGTTCCGCATGGGTCAGTTCGCCCTGTGGCCGTTCGGCCGCTCCGTGGTTGAGCCCCGCAAGGGCACCGGCGGAATGTCTTCCATCTCCAATGTCATCTGGTTCGTCATCGCTGGTCTGTGGCTATCCATCGGCCACGTCGTGACCGCCGTCATCCAGGCGATTACCATCATCGGTATCCCCGTTGCCTGGGCCAACCTCAAGATGATTCCAGTGACCTGCTTCCCCTTCGGCCGCAAGGTTGTTAGCTCGAAGAACATCCCGGCCGGCTGGCAGCCCATGGTGAAGCTGTAAATTCACCTCGCCTGAAAGCGCCCGGCCCGAAGCGAAATGTTGCTTCGCGGCTGGGCGCTTTAGTGATCTGTGGTGCTTAGGCACGAAAATGTCCACAACAACCGCGTTTGTCTGAATTTGAGGGCAGATTTTTCAAGAACGCGGTTGTTTTGGACACTTTTACGTGCCCGGGGCGCCTGGGCACGGGCACGGCGCGGGCCGGAACTAACGGTTGGCGCGGTACCAGCCGATGAGCTTATCGGTGGACTGGTCGCCGGAATCTACCTCTTGGCTGCCGGAGACGGCAGGGGCCAGGTCATTGGCCTGCTGCTTGCCCAGCTCCACGCCCCATTGGTCGAAGGAGTTGATATCCCAGATGATGCCCTGGGTAAAGACGATGTGCTCGTAGAGCGCAATGAGCGCGCCCAGGGTGGAGGGGGTAAGCTCCTCGGCCATAATCGTGGTGGTGGGCCGGTTGCCCGGCATCACCTTGTGCGGTACGAGGTCTTCGTCAACTCCCTCGGCGGCGATTTCTTCAGCCGTCTTGCCAAAGGCCAGCACCTTGGTTTGGGCGAAGAAATTGCCCATGAGCAAGTCATGCATCGAGCCGGTGCCGTCCGCGGTGGGGAAATCCTCCTTGGGGCGGGCAAAGCCGATGAAGTCCGCCGGGATGAGGCGGGTGCCCTGGTGCATGAGTTGGTAAAAGGCGTGCTGGCCGTTGGTACCCGGCTCGCCCCAGTAAATTTCGCCGGTGTTTCCAGTGGTGACCGCGGTGCCATCGCGGCGCACGGACTTGCCGTTAGATTCCATGGTCAGCTGTTGCAGGTAGGCCGGGAAGCGGCCGAGGTCCTGCGCGTACGGCAGGACGGCGTGGGTTTGGGCGCCAAAGAAATTGGTGTACCAGATGCCCAGCAGGCCCATAAGAACGGGCACATTGCGCTCTAGCGGGGTGGTGCGGAAGTGCTCATCCATGGCGTGGAAACCTTCCAACAAGCGCATGAAGTCCATCGGGCCAATGGTGCACATCAAGGACAGGCCGATGGCGGAATCGAGGGAGTAGCGACCGCCCACCCAATCCCAGAACGGGAACATGTTGTCCGTATCGATGCCGAATTTCTCCACCTGCTCCGCATTGGTGGATACGGCCACGAAGTGCTTGGCTACGGCGGATTCATCGCCATCGAATTGATCGATGAGCCAGCGGCGGGCCGCGTGCGCATTAGTCAGGGTTTCTTGCGTAGTAAAGGACTTGGAGGAAACGATAAAGAGGGTGGAGCCGGCATCGAGCCCGTCCAAGGTGGCGGCCATATTGGCAGGGTCCACGTTGGAGACGAACTCCGCGGAAATGCCGGCCACCTCATAGGAGCGCAGGGCTTCTGCGGCCATGGCCGGGCCGAGGTCAGAACCGCCGATGCCGATATTGACCACCTTTTTGATGGTGTGGCCGGTATGCCCCAACCAAGATCCGGAGCGCAGGGCGGTGGCGAAATCACGCATGCGTCCTAGGACTTCGTGGACATCAGCGGCGACATCTTGGCCATCGACGTGCAAGTCATCTTCTACCGGCAGGCGCAGGGCGGTGTGCAGCACGGCGCGATCCTCGGTGTTATTGAGATGCTCGCCTGCAAACATGGCATCGCGGCGGCCTTCCACATCGGCGGCGCGGGCTACCTCGACTAGGTGCTGGAGGATCTCTTCATCGATGAGGTTTTTGGATAGATCCACGTGCAGGCCGGCGGCGTCGAAGGTGTAGTTCTCGGCGCGGTTCGCGTCTGTGGCGAAGAGATCGCGCAGGCGCATGTCCTGCTTTTCTTCATATACCTTGACCAGGTCTTTCCACTGGGGCGATGCGGTGATATCCATGGCAATTGGCCTTTCTGGCGACGAGCGCATTGGCAATGTGTACCCCTCCCACCGTAGTCGAGAATGAGTGCCAACGGCACCGTGAGAAGTGTGGCGTTTTAGAGGATGAGGGCGCCCGCCCAGCCGGCGATGAGAAGTGGGATATTGAAGTGGATAAAGGTGGGGATGACGGAGTCACGGATGTGATCGTGTTGGCCATCGGCGCCGAGGCCGGCGGTGGGGCCGAGGGTGGAATCGGAGGCGGGGGAGCCGGCATCGCCAAGCGCACCTGCAGTACCGATGAGCGCTACCGTGGCCGCGGGGCTAAAGCCGAGCGAGGCACACAGGGGAACGTAGATAACGGAGATGATGGGCAAGGTGGAAAAGGACGAGCCAATGCCCATGGTGACCACCAGGCCGACTAAAAGCATGGCGCCTGCGGAGAGAAACTTATTGGTGCCAAAGAGGTTGGCGGTGGCATCGACAAGCGGGCCGACTTCCTCCGTCGCCGTCATGACAGAGGCAAAGCCCTGCGCGGTGATCATGATAAAGCCGATAAGCGCCATCATTTTCATGCCGTTGGTAAAAACGTCATCGGCGTGCTTCCAATCCACCGCGCCGGAAATGAGCAAGATACCCAGGCCGGTCAGGGCGCCGACGAGCAGGCCATCGGATTCGAAATCGAGCGTCTGCATGATGATTTGGACGGCGAAGGTGGCAATAATCGCCAGGATGGAGACCCAGATTTTATACGTCGAGGGTGTTTCCTGGTGCTCTTCGGCGGCAATAGGCCGGTCCTCGTACTCGCGCGGGGCGCGGTAGCTGATAAAGATGGCGATGAGCAGGCCGGTGAGCATGCCCAGGGCGGGAATGGCCATGACCTGCATAATATTGATATCGGAGGTATCCAGGCCAGCCTCTTCGATATTGAAGAGCAGGATATCGTTTAAATAGATGGACCCGAAGCCCACCGGAATGAACATGTAGGTGGTGATAAGGCCGAAGGTCAGGCACGTGGTGATAAGGCGTCGATCCAGCTTGAGCTTATTAATCACCGCCAATAGCGGTGGGACGAGCAGCGGGATGAAGGCAATGTGAACGGGGATGAGGTTCTGGCTCATCACGGCCATGGCGATAAGGCCAATAACGAGCATCCACTTGGTGGTGGCCGCGGCCTTGGGATCTAATTCGCCGGTGCCGCCGAGCTTGGCGATGAGAAAATTGGCCAGGATCTGCGGCAGCCCGGCGGAGGCAACACCCATCGCGAAGGCGCCCAAGAGGGCATAGCTTAAGGCAATCTTGGCGCCGCCGCCGAGCCCGTCCTGGAAGGCGAGCATGGTGGCATCCAGGCCCATGCCGGATATTAGGCCGCCGACGATCGCGCCGATGAAAAGCGCCACCACCACGTGCACGCGCAAGAGGGCGAGCGCGAGCATGACGATGACGGCGATGAGTACTGCGTTCATGCCCCGAAAGCGTACTGCATAGTATGGGCTAGCCCGTAATTAATCCGAGGGGTTGAGAGGTGGCCTTACCCCAGGCGGCCGCGCCCCATGCGCAGCAGGGCAGAGGCGATGGTGGGGCCTTCCTCACCAAGCTCCGCGCGGAACTCGTTGAGGATGGCGATCTCGCGGGTGTGCACCAAGCGCGTGCCACCGGAGCTCATGCGGGTGCGGCCCACCGCGCGAGAGACCTCGGTGCGGCGCTTGACCGCATCCAAGATGATCTGGTCAAGGCGGTTGATTTCCTCGCGATACTGCTGGATTTCCGCATCAGATAGGGGATCGTCCGTGCCGGTGGGCGTGCGGATATCCAAGCCATTGTCAACGATGGATTCATTATCTTCAGCGGTCATGGTCCCTTATTCTGCCACTTTGTCGTGCCAAGGTGCTACTTGGTCAGGGTTTTGGAAAGCGCAGTGTATGCCGCAATTACCGGCCATGTCCGGTGGTGCTAGTAGGTTGGTAGGCATTATGACGAATAACTCTCCATTTAGCCCTTCTTCCACCCCGCGCGAACCCGCATCTGGCACTACCTCCCGTGGCGGTTTTGCCCCTAGCCAGAATCCCTTTGGTAGCACGCCCAGGCCCGCGGAATCCGATCCTTTAACCCAAGGTTTGAACCCGCAGCAATTAGAGGCGGTTACCCACACCGGCAGGCCCCTGCTGATCGTCGCCGGTGCCGGTTCCGGTAAGACGGCGGTGCTTACCCGCCGCATCGCGTACCTCATGCGCCATCGCGGGGTAAACCCGTGGGAAATCCTCGCCATTACCTTTACCAATAAGGCCGCCGCTGAAATGAAAGAGCGCGTGGGCTCTCTGGTGGGACCGGTGGCCGAGCGCATGTGGGTATCTACCTTCCACTCCATCTGCGTGCGCATTTTGCGCCAGAACGCGCAACTCGTACCGGGGCTTAATACCAACTTCACCATTTATGATGGCGATGATGCCCGCCGGCTTCTATCCATGATTGCCAAGGATATGCAGCTGGATCTGAAGAAGTACACCCCGCGCGTGCTGGCGAACCAGATTTCCAACCACAAAAATGAGCTCGTGGGCCCGGCTGAAGCGGCAGAAAAGGCGCAGCAGACAAAGAACCCGTTTGAAACAACCGTGGCGGATGTCTACGCCGAGTACCAGCGCCGCCTGCGCGCGGCCAATGCGGTGGACTTCGACGACCTTATCGGGGAAGTAGTGCGCATTTTCACCGAGCACCGCCAGGTGGTGGAGTTTTATCGTCGGCGGTTTAAGCACGTGCTGATTGATGAGTACCAGGACACCAACCACGCCCAGTACGCGCTGGTAGCAGCGTTGGTGGGCAAGGGCGAGCTAGGCCCCGATGCCCCAGAGCTGTGCGTGGTGGGTGATTCCGATCAGTCCATTTATGCCTTCCGCGGCGCTACTATCCGCAATATCGAGGAATTCGAGCGCGATTACCCGCAGGCACACACCATCCTATTGGAGCAGAACTATCGCTCCACGCAGACCATTTTGAACGCGGCCAATGCCGTGATTGCGAAAAATGAGAACCGCAGGGAGAAAAACCTGTGGACCGCGCATGGTGATGGCGAATCCATCGTGGGGTATGTGGCGGATAATGAGCACGATGAAGCCCGCTTTATCGCCGCGGAGATTGATGCGCTGGCGGATAAGGGCCACAGCTACTCCGATATCGCCGTGATGTACCGGACTAATAATGCCTCCCGCGCGCTGGAGGATATCTTCATTCGCTCCGGCATCCCCTATAAGGTCGTTGGCGGAACACGCTTTTATGAGCGCCGCGAAATCCGCGATATGGTGGCCTACCTGCGCATTATGGATAACCCGGACGATACGGTGAGCCTGCGCCGCATCATCAACGTTCCCAAGCGCGCTATTGGTGATAAAGCCCAGGGCCAGATTGCCCTGCACGCGGAGAACCAGGGGATAAGCTTTGGCAAGGCGCTTGCCGATGTCCCCCGGGGCGACGTCCCCGGCCTCGGCACCCGCGCCGTTAATGCGGTTACCAAATTCAACGACATGATGGATGGCATCCGCGCACAAATCCCAGGCATGCGCGATGAGGTGACCGGCCAGCCCGATTTGGGAGAGTTGCTCACCGCCATCCTGGATGCCACCGGATACAAGGCGGAGTTAGAAAACTCCAATGATCCGCAGGACGGTGCGCGCCTTGATAACCTCAATGAGCTGGTGTCCGTAGCCCGCGAATTTACCTCGGAGGCTGCCAACCAGTTGGCCGCTGCTGGTGCGGATGCCGTCGATCCCAATGAGCTAATAGAAGAAGGCGAAGCCGCGCCGGGCTCGTTGCAAGCCTTTTTGGAGAAGGTCTCGCTGGTCGCGGATGCGGATCAGATTCCGGATTCTGAGACAGGGGTAGTAACGATGATGACCCTGCACACGGCGAAGGGCTTGGAGTTTCCCGTCGTCTTTGTCGCTGGTTGGGAGGACGGCCAATTCCCGCACATGCGCTCGCTGGGTAACCCGAAGGAATTAAGCGAAGAGCGCCGCCTGGCCTACGTGGGCATTACTCGCGCCCGCGAAAAGTTGTACCTCACGCGCGCCATCTTGCGCTCTGCGTGGGGCAATCCGGTAACCAATCCCGCCAGTCGCTTCCTCGCCGAGATCCCAGAGGATCTCATCGACTGGCGGCGAGAGGATTCCGATAGTGACCTCACCGGTTCCTGGGGAGCCGATGACTATCAATATGGCCGGAGCTATCGCCGCGGTTCTAGCGGCGGCTATTCCGGCGGTGGGGGTGCTGGGTTTGGCCAGCGCGCTACGTCTTCCCCTTCGCAACGCACTCGCCAGCCTGCAGCTAATTCCATGCCGAAGAATAAGAACCTCAACCTTGCGGTAGGAGACCGCGTCAATCACGCGAAGTACGGGCTTGGAACCGTGATTGAAACGGCCGGTTCCGGCGCCCGCGCCACGGTGATCGTGGACTTCGGTTCCTCCGGCAAGGTGCGGCTCATGCTCATCGGCGGTGTGCCGATGGAAAAGCTCTAGACCGAAATCCCGCGCTCGTCGAACCAGCCCACTGGGTCAACGGCTGCGCCGCCGCCTGGGTGGATTTCGAAGTGCAGGTGCGGGCCGGTGGAGCGGCCCTCATTGCCGATGTCCGCGATGTGGTCGCCGGCAGAAACGTGGTCTCCCACATTGACGCGCAGCGAGTTGGCGGGCATGTGGCCGTAGACAGAGATGCTGCCATCGACGTGCTGGATGCGAATCCAGTTGCCAAAGCCTTGTGCTGGACCGGAGTTAATGACTGTGCCGTCCATGACGGAGTAGATCGGGGTTCCGACTGGGTTGGCGACGTCGATGCCGTTGTGCATCGCGCCCCAGCGCATACCGAATCCCGAGGTCAAGGTGCCGGAGGTGGGAAAGACCACCGTATTGCCAGCGGCGTCCTTGCCACGCTCGGGGGTCAGCCCGGAGCGGTCTCCCTCGGGAGCGAAGGCTTCCCGCAGGCCCGGAACGGAGGAGGGGTCCAAGACGATGTTGACTCCGCCGGATTCATTCTGGCTAAATTCCGGGACCGCATCGCCGTTGAGTACACCAACGGCGGTATTTGCGAGGCCGACGGCGGCGTCGATCACGCCTGCGTTATCAACGTTGGTGGCTTCCGGCTCAGAGGAGCCATTCGAAACGTCCACGCTAGCCACTGGATCAGCAGCAAAAGCGGAGGTGCCGGTAGCAAAAACGGTGCCAAGCGTGATGATGCTTAGCGCTACATTCCTGCGTGCGCGGTTCATGCGCTTCATAAGTTTAAGTCCTTTTCATGGCTGTGCATGGTCTCGAGGCGCGCAAACCTTGAAGGTTTCGCGTCTTTCAACTGCCCTGTGCGACACGCCGGGGGAATGGAAATACCCCATTTGGCGTTCGCTTGTGGCAACGAGTTAAAAGTTAGCCTGCCCATGGGTACCGCGCAATCTGGAAAAATGCTGGTAGAAACCACGATCATTCGAAAAGTTTCGAACATGCCAGCTTGTTGCGCGTGTTACGAAAGTGGCCAAAGTTGCGGGTTTGAAGTACTGGTTTAAGCTCTGGGGGTAGCTATCGGGGGTGACGGGATGGGCTTGTCGGTGTCGAGCCGGAAAACTGCCATTTACCTGCGACAAGGCCCTGTACTGGACTCGGCTGAAAGTGTCTTGGGGTCCCTGTCGGGCAGGGTCATTCCTAAGGGCGTTAGAAGGGGAGCTGGCTACCAAATTTGTGCAGTTGTTGTTGAATTTGTGGGCCGAAAGCGTTGACCGCACCGATTCCTATACCGATGGCCAGTGCGCCCGCAAGGGCACCGATGATCCCCCAGAACTGCGGCTTGGAAGAGAGGGAATCAGCAACCGGTAGTTGGTGATCTGCAGCGTCTTCAGCATCCATGAGGTGGGCTTGAGAGTGATCTGAGGTGGAACCTAAGGGTAAGCAATCGGCCAGCTCCTCGATAGTATAAAACGTTGAGTCAGCGGCAATAGGCTCACAGCCATCGTGGAACGGGATTTCCTTTTCGTTGTAGAGCATCCGCACAAGGGTCTCTCCGCGATCATTTTGGAATGCGTCCCATTGAATATTCGCGCCCATCGGGGAGACGGTATCACCACGCCATGCGGAGTTATCCCAGCTGTATAAATCATCCTCTGGGACACCTTGTTCGGAACCAGGCAGCTTCAGTAGGGCAGCCAGTGGGATGATGGTCTCGGCGTGGCCGAAGCGATAATTGGCCGCCACGTCGCCGCCAGCAGCGCGGTCCTGAACGTTTCTAATCATCTCCTCAAGCAGTGGTTCATAGTTGTCGTAGGCAATCGTCTGGCCCTGGATAGCCGGGCCTTTCTCATAGAAGTCTTCTACGTCAAGCAGGTACGCAAAGGTTGGTCCGCTGGTATCGTCCATGTACTCATCAAAGATCCACCCCTCCGCCGGGGCCTTTTCCTCGTGCTCCAAAGCTGGAGCGATGATGTAGAGGTTGTAGAACTGCAAGGCGGCGTCAACGATGCCCTCAACGGATTTATCGTCCTTTTCTCGGGCGGAAAAGCGAACGGAGCCATCTGCTAAACCGTTGATAAATTCTGGCGTAAAAATCTTAGCCAGCAAGCTGCGTGCAGCCTGCTGCGACTCTGGCTTGGCGTAGGCCTGTTGTACTTTTTCCTGTAAAGCCTGAGAGTCCTTCCACTCTGTATAGCGCTGATAGGATGCAGCGTTTTTATCCTTGTGTGCGTACATCAGGTCAGGGCGTGCGGCGATATTAACGTGGCCATCTTTCGTGTCATCGTCCAAGTGTGCGGCCAGTGAAGGGGACTGTTCCAGTAGACCTTCCCCGAAGTTCCACCCAGAGTCATTGGCGCGGTCCTCTCCTGAGGAAGTGAAGCTCACCTTGAGGTCCTCGGCGGCAATCGCTCCCAGTAGCTCTGCATTGCGCTGTGCATTGCGCTTGCCGATGCCCCTGAGCTCTTCTCGTCCCACTTCCGTCAGGTTTCCATAACCGGCTTCTTGGCCAGGGCCACCGGATAGCTCTCGGTTTACCGCTATCATGGCCTCTACTTGCGGGATGAGCTTTGTACCGAGCTCGGTGAGCTGATCGCGTTGTTGGGCATACTCCAGCATCTGCTGCGCGAGGTCATCGTATTTAAAGCTTGATAGCCCGCGGGATCCGTGGCGATCTACCGTTGAGGTGTAAATCTGGTGAAACCCACTGGGGGCTTCGGCGTAGCTTGATCCCTGTGGCTGGTAATGCTGCTTGGTGGAGTAGTAGGTGGCGCCTTCGGAAGCTAGAGCTGGTGCGGGCGCGAGGGTACAGCTAAGGGCAGTGATGAGGGAGAGAGTGCGTGTACGCATATGAGTATTCCTTGCTGGAGAGCTGGATAAAAAGACAGCTGACAGCTTAAGGGCCGCATCTTGCAATCACATGGCATGTAGGTAAATTGCGGGAATACTTTTCGGCTCTCGGCGGAGTGTGCGACGCGTCGGCGAATCGGGATTGAATTTTGCTGCTGCGAGCCAGCGGAGGTGGATGAGACAGTAGGTATAGCAAAAGCGCCGCAGAGGATATCTGCGGCGCTTTAACAAGAAGGGAAGAAGGCTCTTAGAGCTGGATGCCTCGCTCGGCCAGCCATGCCTGTGGGTCAACGGCGTCACCGGAGTTCGGGTGAACCTCGAAGTGGAGGTGAGAACCGGTGGAGAAGCCCATGGAGCCCATGCCGGCGATCTTCTGGCCGGCACGCACGTGCTCGCCCACGGCAACGTCGAGGGTCTGCATGTGGCCATAGACGGTCATGGTGCCGTCATCGTGGAGGATGCGGATCCACTGGCCGTAGCCGGAGGCAGGGCCGGAATCGATAACGGTGCCGTCCATGATGGAGAAGATGGGGGTTCCAATGGCGTTGGCGATGTCAACGCCGGCGTGGAACGAACCCCAGCGCGGCCCGAAGCCGGAGGTGAAGGCGCCTTCAGCGGGGCGGGCAATGGAGGGGGCGCGAGCGGCAAGGTCCTCGGCGGCGCGGTCAGCGGAAGCCTGGATGGACTTGCTCAGCTGGTCCACCAAGTTGGTGACCGGCTTTGCCTCAGCAACGTTGAGGATCTGCGGTGCAGCATCGGAGGAGCCTGCTGGGGCGTTGTTAACCTCGGAAGTATCAGCGGCAAGCTTGTAGTCAACAGACTGCGTCTTGGTGGTGGTAGTTGCAGTGTTGTCGGACTCAACGTTAGCGGCAGCTGCGCCGCCTACGCCGGCGGTGGATACGGCACCGGCTGCAACGGTCATGACAGCGATACGACCCTTGGTGGTCTGCGAGGTGACAATCTTGCGATGGCGGCCGGCGCCACGCTGAACTTTGCTTCGCATTAAATCTTCTTTCGTATCTTTCACAATCTTCAAAAAGAGCGTTACATCGTCTCTGGGGTAGTTACGAGATTGTGACCTTCTTGTTACCAACGAGATGTAACAGTAGCGTCTCAAAAAGATAACAGCAAGCCAAAAGTTGATTTTTTCTCGGGCCGATCTGGAATAAGCCTACATGCAGGCAACTTCTGGAGAATTTTACGCATGGTGCGATATAGATCTCTTAAAGCCAAGCCCCCGCGGTAGCCCCGAGTCTGTAATAGTGCACCTTAGGTGCCGGTTGTGGAAGCGCCCCCGCATGAAATTACTGTGACCAGTGGGGGATAAGGGGGAAAACTTCATTCCTTATATATATGTCTACAGTAGTTACTGAAGAAGTCCACGGTGATTTTGGAGGTGCCTCGTCGCGCCACCCCGCTACCGCGCGGAAAAGGTGGCAAAGTGGACGCCGATGAACAAAAACACCAGCCCCCAATCTCGGTCAACGCCCCGCCCGCGTAGCCAGGCGCGGGGCCGGACAGTGCAGACAGAGCGCGCCCCTCGTGCACCCCACGCCACCGCGACGCAGAAGCCACATAATTCTGCAGAACGCGTCGCCCGCAAAGCCGGGTCGAAGGCGAAGGCCCGTCGCACGCCGGCTCCGCTGACGAAGGCCGGGCGCATTCGCCAATTATTCATGTCGGCGGCGCTGCCGAATATTATTGTCGTCCTTATTATTGTGGCGCTCGCTTTCGGTGCGCTCTTGCTTTTCGGCTCACCGCTCGCGTGGTTGCCCACCATTGTGGCGGAAGCCTGGATGGTCTTTAACCTCGCGCCGGTATCCGCGGCCGGGGTGGACCTGTCGTTCCTCCCAGCCTTGCCCGCCCTCATCCTCGCCACGGTGGTGGCGGTGCGCGTGCGCGCCGCGGTGAAACACAAAGTCAGCGTGAAGGACCTGGCGATACTTGTCGCTTGCGTGGTGGGCGTTCCCGTGGTGTTGACCTGCATTGCTTGGGTGATGTTGTGGGATGCCGGCAAGGTCTTCGATGTGTCCCCGCCCAACCTTGCTGCCGCGCTGGCCCGGGTTATCGTCGTGCACTTGGCCGCGATGGCGGCTGGCATGGGCGCCCGCCTGTGGCGTGCCTTGGCCAAGCGTTATGGCGCCCCGCCGCTGCTTGTCGATGCCGCCCTTATCGCACTGCGCTACCTTGCCTACCTCGCCATTGGTGCGGCGGTAGTCTTTGTGCTCGTTTTCATCGTCAACTTCTCGCGCCAAGGGGAAATGATGGATGAATATCCGTCCATCTCTGGGCTGGGCATTTTCACCCTTATTTTGTTGAGCCTGCTGTATATCCCCAATGCCATCGTCAGTACCGGGGCAGTGCTGGTGGGCTCGGAGTTTTCGGCAGGGGAGGCACAGGTCAGCCTCTTTAGTACACACCTAGTTCCGTTGCCGCCGCTACCGATTACTGGTGGCATCCCGGCCTCCTCGCCGGGGTGGGCGGTTGTGTTTATGGTGGTTCCCCTCATCGCTGCGACAATGTCGTTGTACAAGAAGCGCCCATCCTTCCAGAAGGCGCTCGCAGCCACAGTGGCTACCGCGGTCATCATGTTCTTCGCGTGCTACCTCGTCAGCGGCACGCTGGGCTACTACGGCCACGCTGGCCCGCACCTGTGGACCGCTGCCGGCCTCGCCGCACTGTGGATCGCCCTGGTGGGCTTGGCCGTCGCGGCGGCCTTTGCGCTCATGAACTGGCGCGACGCCCGCGCAGCCGAGGTGGAGTCTTCGGCGGCGGAGTCCGCCGAAGAGGATTCAGAAGACGCTGCAGAGTCTGCAGAAGATACCGCTTCCGAGAACACCGCTGATGCAGAGCAGCCTGATGCAGACAAGGCCGAGGCCGATGAGGCTGATGGCGACGATGCTGATGCCGATGTGGGCGAGAGCGACACGGACAAGGACGAGGACGAATCGGAATCGAGTGACGGTGAGGACTCCGAGTCAGCGGCGAATGACGCGGACGACGCAGCCGACTACGATGACGCTGCCGCAGAATCCACGGACACCGCAGACACCGCCGAGGACGAGGTCATCGAAGGGGAGGTCGTCGAAGACGGCGACGACGGCGCTGATGCGGAGGACGCCGCGGGCGATGGTGGGAAAGAGGGGGCATCGGAAAGCAGCGAGCACGAAGCAGCTGAAGACCCCGAGATCCTGGAAGGTGAGATCGTGGAAGAGGACGCAGACGAGCACGGCGCTGGTGCGGTAGAAGGCGGCGAAGCACCCCAATCGGAAGCGGCAGATTCTACTGAAAGCGGGAAGAGGGACTAGGCTATAGCGCGTGACTTCACCGATGCCACCACGCGCTACTGATGCTACTGACCGCCTACGAGTTGTCGTGCTTGTTTCTGGGACGGGCTCGCTTTTGCAAGCCATCTTGGATGCCCAAGATGAGCACTACCGTGTGGTGAAGGTGGTAGCGGATAAGCCGTGTCGAGGTATTGACCGCGCCCGAGAACGCGATATCGATACTGAGATCGTGGAAATGGGCGCCGACCGTGCCGAATGGAATACATGTCTGGCTGATGCAGTAGGTGCTGCGCAGCCAGACATTGTTGTTTCTGCAGGTTTTATGAAGATTTTGGGGGAGGGCTTCCTCCGCCGCTTCGAAGGCCGCACCATCAATACCCACCCGGCGTTATTGCCTGCGTTTAAGGGCGCGCACGGGGTGCGCGATGCGTTGGAGTATGGCGTGAAGGTCACAGGCTCTACCGTCCATTTCGTGGACGCGGGCGTGGATACCGGTTCCATCATTGCGCAGCGGCCGGTGGCCGTGCGGGCAGACGATGATGAGGCCAGCCTCCACGAACGCATTAAAAAGGTAGAGCGCGAACTCATCGTCGATGTGCTGCGCGCGGCGCAGCCCCGCGGCGAGGAACTTTTTATTCAACTCGCAGACTAAGACTTTTCGAAAGGCTTAATCCTCCTCATGAGCGAAGACCGCAAGCAGGTAAAGCGCGCACTCATTAGCGTGTACGACAAGACAGGGCTGGAGGATCTGGCCCGCGCACTTGATAAGGCAGGCGTAGAGATTGTCTCTACCGGCTCCACCGCCAAGAAGATTGCAGACCTGGGAATCGAGGTCACCCCGGTTGAAAAGCTCACCCGCTTCCCCGAGTGCTTGGAAGGCCGCGTCAAGACGCTCCACCCGCGCGTGCACGCCGGGATCCTGGCCGATACTCGCAAGGAAGACCACCTGGCGCAGCTCAACGAGCTTGAGGTAGAGCCCTTCCAGCTCGTCGTGGTCAACCTGTACCCCTTCCAGGAAACCGTAGCCTCCGGCGCGGACTTCGATGGCTGCGTGGAGCAGATCGACATCGGTGGACCTTCCATGGTGCGCGCGGCGGCCAAGAATCACCCGTCCGTTGCCGTGGTCGTGGATCCGGCGCGCTATGGCGAGGTAACCCAGGCCGTTGAAGAGGGGGGCTTTAGCCTTGACCAGCGCCGTGGTCTCGCCCGCGATGCCTTCCTTCACACCGCTAATTATGATGCGGTGGTCTCCGCGTGGTTCGTGGACCAGCTCAGCGACGGCGAGGAGACCACCTCGCTGCGCTACGGCGAGAACTCCCACCAGGCCGCCACCGTCACCCGGATTGGCACCAAGGGCTTGGCCAATGCCAAGCAGCTCAACGGCAAAGAGATGAGCTACAACAACTACCAGGACGCCGATGCTGCCTGGCGCGCGGCCTGGGATCATGAGCGCCCCTGCGTGGCTATTATCAAGCACACCAACCCGTGCGGCATCGCCGTATCGGACGAGTCCATCGCTACGGCCCACCGAGCGGCGCATGCCTGCGACCCGATGTCCGCATTCGGCGGCGTCATCGCCGTCAACCGCGAGGTTAGCGAGGAGATGGCCGAGCAGGTCAAGGGTATTTTTACCGAGGTCATCGTCGCACCCGCCTATGAGGAAAAGGCGCTGGAGATTCTGCAGTCCAAGAAAAACCTGCGCGTGCTTTTGGCCGAGCCAGAAGCACAGGGCGAGGAGCGCAAGTACATCTCCGGCGGCGTGCTGCGCCAAGAGCCGGATACCTACCAGGCCGAGGGCGATAAGCCCGAAAACTGGACCCTAGCAGCGGGCGAGGCCCTGAGCGACGAGGACTTGGCTCAGCTCGAATTCGCCTGGCGCACGGTGCGCGCGGTCAAGTCCAATGCGATTCTGCTGGCCAAAGACAATGCGACCGTGGGCGTGGGCATGGGCCAGGTCAACCGCGTGGATTCCGCCAAGCTTGCGGTCGAGCGCGCCAATACGCTTGCCGATGCCACCAACCGCACCCAAGGCTCCTTCGCCGCCTCCGACGCCTTCTTCCCCTTTGCCGATGGTTTGCAGGTGCTTCTCGATGCCGGCGTGAAAGCCGTTGTTCAGCCCGGCGGCTCCATCCGCGATGAAGAAGTTATCGAGGCAGCTAAGGCCGCTGGTGTTACGATGTATCTCACTGGAACGCGCCACTTCGCTCACTAGCGTTAGCGCCTGAACCCTAAGGATCCTGGCCATGCTCGCACCAACCCGCACCGCACCGAGGCGTACTGCACCGAGGCGCATGGCGTTTGGTGGCCTACTTTTGGCCGGGGCGCTGTGTCTTAGCGCGTGCGGGCAGGGCGAGCAGGAGACGGAGTCAGAGCCGGGCATCGCCAAGCAGACAACGTCGCGCTCTACGGAGAGCGCGGCGGATACGGCGGATAGCCCTCGCGATGCCGCAGAGAAGGCCGAGGGTGCGCCAGCCGATGCCCAGTCAGATGCCGCGAACTCAGCCGGTGCCGACGGGGCGGCTGTGGCTGGTGACCTGCAGCGCGAGCTCGACCGCATCGCCGCCAACTACGGCAATGTAGGCATCGCGGTATCGGATGGCACCACCACCGTTGCCGCCGGGCGCACCGCGCCCGAAACCGCCTGGTCCACCTCCAAGGTGCCGGTGCTCATCGCGGCCCATCGCGCAGGGCTCATCGGCCCCGACGTGGTGACGTCTGCGATTACCTATTCCAATAATGAGGCGGCTCAATCCGCCTGGGACGCGCTGGGCGGCAGCGCACAAGCCGCCCAGGCCGCGCAACAAGTGCTTGCCGATGCCGGCGATGCCACCACCCAGGTACAAAGCCAGGTCACCCGCCCGGAATTTAGCGCCTTTGGACAAACGCAGTGGAGCGTGGGCGACCAGGCTGCGTTCATGGCAAAGCTGCGCTGCGTCAACGGTGCCGAGCCCATCCTCACCGCGATGTCTACGCCCGACCCCGCCCAAAGCTATGGCCTGCGCAACCTAGAGGGGGCCGCCCTCAAAGGCGGCTGGGGCCCAGATACCGCCGGCGGCTATGATGTGCGGCAGATGGGTCTTGCCACCATCGGCGGCCGCGAGGTGGCGGTAGCACTCATCGCCTCGGCCCCGGATGGTCAGTACGCCTCCGCCCAACCATTACTTTCGGGCATGGCGCTTGATCTCTCCAAGGCCGACGTTGCTTGGCCCACCCCAGCTTGTTAGCTCCATCCCTGGCTTGTGAGAAAGGACTTATCATGCCGCACTTTCATCTAACACCACGTTTGCGTTGGGGACTGCACCTCGGCGCGGTAGCGACCGCGGGCATCGTTTTGAGTGCATGCAGCAATGGCACGGATGAGGATCAACCCGACTTTTCCGGCGATGGCGGCATGACCACCGTCGAAAGCACGACGGATACTGCAGCAGAAGAATCCTCGTCGGCGACAAAGTCTCCGGAAACTCAAGAGAAAGAACCACCCGTGGTGACGGTGACCGAAACCGAACAGGAGCAGGCACAGCCACCAAAAAACAATAACGGCGGCGGAAATGAACTCATCGACGGCTTGGGTGAATACGGCTGGACCGATGCCAATACTTATGCCAATTGCCACCGTTATGAACGCGTCGTCTTTGCCGGCAAAGGCCCAGACGGCAGGGCCATTATCTGTGAAAATCAGGGAAACGTCCTGACGTACCGCTCGACCATCTTTGGTGGCGAATTTACTGGGTCAATCATTGGCCAAGACGGCGGCAATTACTACGTGGATGCCACACCATCGACCATCGTTGTAACCCCCAGCGGGATTAGCGTGCGCGAAGGCGGCGGACTGGCCGCCACCGCGGACTTTACTCAATCCTGGCAACGTTAATCACTGGTAAGTGGTTAACGACGCCACAAGGAAATGGTTAGCGTTAACCTCAGGGGAGAGGTTAACGCGCCATAACGAGGTTAACGGGACTTTTTCTTATTGCGGTCCGCTGCTGCCGCCGCAGCCGCAGAAATCGAGTCATTGCGGTTCTTCAGCAGCTCAAGTGTCATCGCTTCGGCGTCCTCAGGAACGGTGGCGCCGAGGACGGCAAGGGCGGCATCAGCAAGCATGGCGGCAGTCTCCGGAACCGACTGGGCCGCGGCATAGGGAGGCGTGCCATCATTGGGGCGCATCTCGATGACCGACAGCGCGATGTGGAAGGGCAACTCGATGCGCGGATCCGCATCGCCCACAATGGCAGCGGCGGTGGTGCGGAAGTGGTTCTGCAGCCGCTCGCGGGAGCTGTGATACTCCGAAAACTCCGGCGAATTGGCCACCGGCAACTGGTACAACCGGCCGACGTTCCAACCGCTGGTGAGCAACAGGCGCGATTCCGCGGCGACCAACGACCACAGGCGCTGCTCGGGCTCGGCATCAGAATCCACCAGCTCATCGGCTAACTCCAGCGAGGGCTCAATGGTGGAATTTAGCAGCGCGAGGAAAATCTCCGTCTTGGAGGGAAAGTGGTAGTACAGCGATGCCTGCCGGATGCCCACCGCGTCCGCGATCTGGTGGGTCGACGTCGTGGCAAAGCCCTGGGTGGTAAATAACTCTGAGGAGGCGTCCAAAATCTCTTCCCGGGCGCTATTGCCTCTGCGGCGGGGGCTATGTTTACGCGGCCTACCTACGTTTCCTGACATGCGGCGGACGCCTCCTTTCTCTCAGCAGAAAATGCTTTTACTCAACAACTCTACAGCCCTGCAGCCCGCCGGCGCGGACCGCATGCGTAGCCACAAAAACTTTGTGGCGATTCTAATGTGCGCCATCCGCGGTGCGTTGGGAGATGGACTCGAAGGTCGCAGATACCATGCGGCAGGCCGTGCCATAAGCCGTGCGCTCCAGCGGCGGGAGATCCTGCAGCGTGGATTCGCGGCCGTGCACGTTGTCGAACCAGCGCCGCATTTCTACCGAATACCCTGTGCGCCACGCAAGATCCAAGGTCTCTGCGTCCTCCGCGGTGAGCATCCCGCGCTCTTGGCCAATGGCAAGGCGATCGACCGTGGGGCGCGGGCCCGGTGCCGCCCACCGTGCAATGGCGGCGATGGGGGACAACAACATGGACTTAATGTCCACGGCCGCGCTGCGATCGGGCAAACCGCCGACGCGCTGAAGCAACGGCGGACGCTGGGACAACGCCTCCTCCAGCAAAGCTTGCTCGCCGCCGCGGCCTAAAGGCAGGCCGGCATCGACGCGCGCTGCCATGGAATCGGCCGCTTGATGTACCTCTAGCCCGACATCGCGAAAGACGGACTCCAAGTCGCTGTCTTCTCCCATCCACTCGATGGGCATGCTGGGTAGCTGATCCCCGCGCGCCGCCGCACCGGTTAACCGGATATCCGCATCCACGCCTGGCGCGCGCACGATATCTGTCAGTAGTCGCGAAAACCAGTTGGCTAATTCAATCTCATCGTCCTGGTGCGCTACCGCATTGCGCAAGACATCTTGTGCTTCCGCCAATAAGCCGCGAGCGGTTGCCCGGGATTGGCAATGGGGAGCAAGCTCCGAAAGATCGAGAAGGGATTGATGCAGGCCCATACAGTCACTGCCTTTCACTCATTGCAAAGCGGTGCGCATCTAAAAATTGTGCGGCGCAGGATTGCTATAAATGTAACACTTATGCGATATCGCAGTAGCGCTCGGGGGAGCGTGCGGCGGGTGCCGCCGAGTAAGGGTGCTGTGGGAGTCCGTCGCGGAGCTTTGCTGCTGGTGCTCTCGCGGAGGTATGGCGTGTGTGCGGTGTAGCGCGAATTTAGGCTACTAAAACGACTTTCGCCGCCTCACCTCGAAAGGCGGGGCGGCGAAAGTTTATGGATCTTTTACCGTGTCACACTTGCCAGCGGCAAAAGTGCGCTGTTGATACCCAGCTACTGTTTAGCGGGTGGTGAACGGCAGGAGAGCCATTTCGCGTGCGTTCTTGACTGCGGTAGCAACCTGACGCTGCTGCTGCGGGGTCAAGCCGGTGACGCGACGGGAACGGATCTTGTGGCGATCCGAGATGAATAGACGCAGAGTCTTGGTGTCCTTGTAGTCCACCTTCTCAATGCCCTCAGCCTTCAAAGGGTTCTTCTTCGGGCGACGGCTCTGCTCCATACGGAACTTCTTTTGGTTATTGCGCTTATTAGCCATTGTGCAATTACCCCTTTACCAGCTGGACTTGCGAACGCCCGGCAGCTCACCACGGTGAGCCATGCCGCGCATACGGACACGGGACAGGCCGAACTTGCGGAGGTAACCGCGTGGGCGGCCATCGGCTGCGTCGCGGTTACGAACGCGGGCTGGGGAAGCGTCACGAGGCTGGCGGTTCAGCTCGAACTGAGCCTCCAAACGCTCCTCATCCGGGGTGTTCGGGTTCTTGATGATCTTCTTGAGCTCAGCGCGACGCTCCGCGTAGCGGGCGACGATTTCCTTGCGCTGCTCGTTCTTAGCGATCTTGGACTTCTTAGCCATGAATTATCGCTCCTCGCGGAATTCGACGTGCTTGCGGGCGATCGGATCGAACTTCTTCAGGGAGATGCGATCCGGGTTATTGCGCTTGTTCTTACGGGTCACGTAGGTGTAACCGGTGCCCGCAGTGGACTTCAGCTTGATGATTGGGCGAATATCGTTACGTGCCATACTTAAATCTTCTCCCCACGTGCGCGGATCTTGGCAACAACGGACTCGATGCCGTCGCGGTCAATGATCTTCATACCCTTGGTGGAAACATTCAGAGTAATGGTACGGCCCTCAGAGGGCAGGTAGTAGCGACGACGCTGCACGTTGGGGTTCCAACGGCGCGAAGTGCGGCGGTGCGAGTGCGAGACCTGCTTGCCGAATTCCGGCTTGCGGCCCGTTACCTGGCAAATAGCCGACATGGGTCTTCTTTCTCCTAGCCGCCCACATCGTGGCTATAAACGACTACGTGCCGACTGCCGTGTGAGGGTGGCAGTGCTCAAAAAGTGAGGTGTGAGCAGGTGCGGCATCGTCGTCAAAAACCAGTAGACGGGGCGTAATACGTATATTTTGACAACAGCAAGAGCAAATCTTACAGCCTTACTCGCGATATACCTAATCGCTGCTGCGATGCCCCTACGTATAAAGGTGTCGGCTTTCTGCCGATGATCAAGCGACAGCGCCCAAAGCATTGGGGAGGTTCGAGGCCTTACTATAACGAATGGGGCGCATATGTGTGCCTGTGGCGACTGTGGTTGCCACAGGCGAGCAATTTCGTATATATGGCCGTGGAATGTAGGATAATTCAGGTTATCGGTCGGCGCGCTTTGTGGCGCCGGGCGAGCTGTAACTGTACATCCCAACTCGGGCACGATCCGTACCGTCATTATTCAGTGTGCGGAACCGACCCGTAGTCCAACCCTGAGGGAATATATATGAAGAAAGACATCCACCCAGATTACCACCCAGTGGTCTTCCGTGATGCTGGTACCGGTCACTCCTTTTTGACCAAGTCCACCGCTACCTCTTCTCGCACCGTTGAGTGGGAAGACGGCAACGAGTACCCGCTCATCGTCGTTGACGTTACTGCTGAGTCCCACCCGTTCTGGACTGGTGCACAGCGCGTTATGGATACCGCTGGCCGTGTCGAGCGCTTCAACCAGCGCTTCGGTGCCATGGCTCGCCGCAAGAAGAAGAACGCGTAAGGAGAAGAAGAGAAAATGGCAACTCCTAAGTTTAAGAAGTCCCGTGCGAATACCCACGCACGTCGTTCCCAGTGGAAGGCTGACAACGTCGCCCTCCAGGAAGTCACCATTGACGGTCAGACCGTGCGCATCCCGCGCCGTCTGGTCAAGGCCGCTAAGCTCGGCCTGGTTGACGTAGAGCAGTTCTAAGCCTGCTTTCATCCTCGCCCCCTCCCGGTTGCTTATTAGTGACTGCGAGGGGGTTGCGATGTTTTAGACCCGCTTAGATTCTAGGGGGCATCAAAAAGCACCTGCAGGCCCGGGGTGGGCGGCAGGTGGTGCGGGGAACGCGCAGCCACAGTGCGTTCTCCTAAGCCGAAGGCCTATGCCTCGAGGGCGGCCTTGCGCTCCTCGGTGAGGCGGACTTCTTCCTTATTAATAAAGAGGAAGATGGCCAAAACGAGGATGGTAAAGAGCAGGAAGACCATGAAGGTGACATTCCAACCGGCGTACTTGACCAGGTAGCCCACACCGGTCGAGGCGAGCGTGGCACCGAGCAGGTAGCCGAAAAGCCCCGTAAAACCGGAAGCGGTACTTGCCACATTGCGCGGGGAGAGGTCGAGGGCCTGCAAACCGATGAGGCCAACCGGACCGTAGATGAAGGCACCGATGAGTGCGATGAAGGTAACCATAACCGCGAACGGGGTGCCCACTGGTGCCAGCCAGTAGCCGGCGATGGACAAGCCCGTAGCCAAGATAAAGATCAAGATGACCTTAGAGCGGTTGCCGTGGAAGAGCTTATCGGACATCCAACCGCAGAGAATGGTGCCCAGGAGGCCTGCGAGCTCGAAGGCGCCGAAGGCGATCAAACCGGAATTGATGTTCATGTGGTGGACTTCGGCGAGGTACGTCGTAATCCAGTTGAGCACGCCGTAGCGCAGTGCGTAAACAAATACATTGGCAATGGCCAGGAGCACAATGATGTGGTTGCGCAGGACGTATTTGAAAATCAGGTCCTTGGTAGAAATTCCATCGCCTTCTTGCCGCTTGATGTCTGCAACCTTGGCAGGATCATCGCGCCATTCATCGACCGTCGGCAGTCCTTCTGAAGGCGGATTATCGCGGATGAGCAGGAAGGCTAAGGCTGCGATGATCAGCGCCGCGACGGCGGGGAGCCAAAAGGCTACCTGCCATTGATTGCCGGTCATTGCCAAGCCGACGCCTACCAGCAGCGGTAGTACGCCTGCGCCCACATTGTGCGAGGTATTCCACAGCGATCCTTTCCAACCGCGCTCGGATGTGGAGAACCATTGCACGATGACGCGGCCGCATGGTGGGTGCCCCATGCCTTGGAACCAACCATTGAGGAACATGACGGTGGCAAAGACGCCGACGGATGCTGAGACCCACGGGACGAAGCCGACTATCAGGTTCATCAGTGCGGATAGACTCAGTCCGATGGGCAGGAAGTAGCGCGCATTGGACTGGTCCGCGAGCATGGCGGAAAAGAATTTGGATAAGCCATAAGAAATCAACACGGCGTTACTAATGATGCCGATTGCAGGCTTGTCGATGCTCCCGTTATCTTCCAGCAGCAGCGGCGCGATCGTGGAGATGTTGTTGCGGATGAGGTAAAAGCCCGCGTAACCCAGGAAGATTCCCATGAAGACTTGGAAACGAAGGCGGGGGAATTTCTTATCAACGTCCTCTTTAGGTAATTGAGGGCGTGGGCGGGGAGATTTGAGCCATGTCAGCACTGCATACTCCTTGGGTTGGAAAGATAAAAAAGATTGAACTTAAGGGTAAAGTAAGGCTAACCTTAAGTTAAATATAAAAGTAAGCTAACATAACTATGGATCGATTTTATTCTTCGGTGATTCTGTTCACAGCGGTGCGCCGCGGGGTGGGAGGATGTCTAACGGGGTGATGGTGGAGTCGAGTGCGAACGCAGGGGAGGCGACAGGTGTGGTGAGTTTGACCAGCTTATTGCCTACAGTAACTTCACAGGAACTTCTAGTAGGTTGGCAGAGTAGTTTAAGTTGTGACCAAGTGAAGCGAGGCATAGTGTTCCTATGAACATGAGGAATGATGACAACCGCGGCAATAATGGTCAGTCGCACGGTGTCCCGCAGGAACCCAACGGCGCGAACAATGGGCAGGCGCCGTATAACCAGCCGCGCGGAGGGCAACAGGATACTGGATCCGCGTATTCCAACGGAACCTATTCCCAAGGCTGGAACCAGCCGCGCATCAACGAGCAGGAGGCACAAGCCTCCCCACACGGTAACGAGGCGCCGCAGCACGCGCAGCACACCCCGCCCAGCAATCGCCTCTTTGGCGGCGCTCAGCCGGGTGCTACCCACGGGCAGCATGAAACTTCTAGCTTCGCTACCCAGCAAGGCGAGTATTCCCAGCAGGGGCCTGCGAATAATCAACCCGGCCAGCTGCCCGTGCCTGGGGTAACGCCATTGCCGCCGCAGCCAAAGCAGGAAAAGAAGATCGGGCTGGGTGCCGCGATGGCAATCGCTGCGGTAGCGGCAATCGCTGCAGGCTCCATTACCGGCGTGGTCATGGGAAAGAATCAATCCAGCAGCGGCACGTCCGTGGTCAATGAGGCGCTCAATAGTAAACCGGCCGCCAACAGCATGGGCAAGGAGCCGGAGGAAGGCTCGGTGGAAGCGGTTTCTGCCAAGGTTTTGCCGGCCGTGGTATCCATTCAGACCGCTACTCGGACCTCGGCTGCTGAAGGTTCCGGTTCCATCATTTCTCCTGATGGTTATGTGTTGACCAACCACCACGTCATCGCCGGTGCAGAGCAGGGCGGCATTATGCAGGTGACCTTGAACGATGGCAGCAAGCACGAAGCCGATCTCGTGGCTTCCGATGCCAATACGGATGTTGCTATTATCAAGATTAAGGACGTGCACGACTTGCCACACCTCCAATTCGGTGACTCTGATGCGGTAGCGGTAGGCCAAGAGGTAGTCGCCGTCGGCTCGCCCCTCGGGCTTAATGCCACGGTGACCTCCGGCATCGTATCCGCGAAGAACCGCCCGGTGCGCGCGTCTCAGCAGGGTGGCGAGTCCTCGCTTATCGATGCCATCCAGACCGACGCCGCCGTCAACCCCGGCAATTCCGGTGGTCCCTTGGTGGACATGGAGGGCAATATCGTTGGTATGAACTCGATGATTGCGTCGTTGTCCGATAAAACCTCGGGTGAGGGCGGATCTATCGGCCTCGGGTTTGCCATTCCTTCCAACTTTGCCAAGCGCATGGCTGATGAGCTCATCAATAAAGGCCACGTAACCCACCCCACCTTGGGGGTTAAGGTCCTGGCGCGCGATGACGGAAATGGCGCGCGCATTGCAGAGGTCGAGCCAGGGGGACCAGCGGATCAAGCAGGTTTGAAGCAGGGCGATATCGTCACCCGCGTCAATGACCGGCTGATTGAAAACGCCGATGCGCTTATCGCTGCCGCGCGTTCCCAGGACTTCGGTGCGACCGTCACCTTGGAAGTATCCGATGGACATTCGGATGACACTCGTCAGGTAGAGGTAACCCTGACAGGCGAGTAGATTAAAATGCAGCCCGCGCCGTGTCCGCATTGCGCCCCCGACGTTTCTTTGAAGGAGAAAAATGGCAGACTCCCAGCAAGACTTGACCGACTCCACCCGATTGGAGGATTCGGCTTCCACAGACGCTTTGCGGGATGTGGCGGAGCCGGATGATGCCTACCTTTTGGCCAGCGAGAAAGAAGACCGGGTGGCGGCGCCGCGTCGCGCGCTCGTTGTGATCGTCACGGATCACCCCGGCGAAAATTCAGATAGTACCTCCAAACTGGTTACTGAGCTTTTGGCAGAGGCGGATTTCCGCATCGATGGTTCGGTGGTCGTGCGCTCGAAGAAATCCAAGATCCGGCAGGCCATTGAAACTGGCGTCGTCGGCGGTGTAGACCTCGTTCTCACCGTCGGCGGCACCGGAGTGAGCCCGCGCGATAAGACCCCAGAGGCTACCACTGGGGTCATCGACAAGATGGTGCCAGGCGTGGCCCAAGCCTTGCGCTCTTCCGGTCAGGCTTGCGGCGCGGTCGATGCGTGCGCATCCCGCGGCATTTCGGGCGTTTCTGGTTCCACCGTCGTGGTCAACCTTGCGCCGTCGCGCGCTGCCGTGCGTGATGGCATGGCCACGTTGACCCCGCTGGTCCACCACCTTGTGGATCAATTGCAAGAATCCAGCGTGCAATAACGCGAAGGAAAGGGGTGGAGATACTGCCATGACCTCTCAACCACGCCGCCAGCGCAGGCGCGTATTCCGGCGATCAGATGCGCCGGAATATGACCGCAGCGCGGATCGCCCGGTAGGGCAGGACTTAGCTAGTGGGGAAGGCACCGATGCCCAGCGCATCGTCACTCTCGAGGATGCCGCAGCGGAAGGCGATGGCGCTCAGCCAGCCGAGCGCGGCGAAGAATTTTACCGCGAAAACCAGCCGCCGCACCACGGCTAATAGTCTGCTTATCCTTGTCGCGAGCCAAAAATGCTCAAGCAGTCATTACAAAAGCCCGTGGCCTCCTTCATTGCGAAGGTGGACACGGGCTTAACTGCTTCTTAGCAAGAATTAGTCGTCGTGGCGGCTGTGCTTGCCCTCAGAAGCAGTGGAGCCATCGGTGTCCTCGACCGCAGTGGCATCCCCAAGTGCCTTATCTGCGGCGGAGACAGCTCCCGCGTTCTGGGCCTGCAAGAGATCGCGGATTTCTGCCAAGAGTTCTTCCGAGGTTGGTGCCGGTGCCTCTGGGTCGACACCCTGGCGGCGCTTGGATGCTTCAGTGAGCTTGTTTAGCGGCATCACGATGAGGAAGTAGACCACTGCGGCGATGATCAGGAAGTTAATCGCTGCGGTAATGACGGCGCCAAAGTCTACGAGGGTGGACTTATTATCGGTGATTTGGAAGCCCAAACCATCGACTTCGGCGGAGCCAAAGGAGTTAATGATCGGCTGAATAATGGAATCCGTTACGGAGGTAACAATCGCCGTGAATGCGGAACCGATGATGACTGCGGTGGCAAGCTCGACCACGTTGCCGCGCATAATGAAGTCTTTAAAGCCCTTGAGCATGGGAGACGGAGAACCTTTCTGGGAATAGATAACGATGGGTGTGAACCATGAGCAAGCGGGAAGTTTAGTTCAAGCTAAAAGTACTCACAACTTGACGGACACGTGAATGCCACAACTCACTTGACGGATGTAGTGGTCAACCTTTGTGCAGGCATTTATGGTGAGGCATCTGCATCAACGGCTTGAGGCTGAGCGCGATCGCCCACGATGACTACGGTCAGCGGTTGGTTCAATGAGGCAGCGGCTACGTCATTGGCATGCTCATTAGGAAGTGCGAGCAAGACGGTGGCAGAAGAAACCTCGCCCTCCGCAGTGGTGGTGGAGACCACCCGGGCGCCGGAGGCGATGACGCGGGCGGTCGCGGGCTGGGAATCGGTGGCATCGCTTGCCGTGACGATATCGACGGTATCGCCGTGCTGCAGGTGGGGAATGATGTCAGGATCGGCAAGTTTTACAGGGATCATGCGGCCGGAACTTCCTTCCTTAGAACCGGCAGACCCCGATTCCGTGACGAGGCTAGACACCAACTCTTGGCCTAGGAGTCTCTGGCTGGTGACCACCTCACCCCTGCCCGCGGCGGCGGTGATGATGCGGCCGGCGAGATCGGAGGGGGCATCGGCAAGCGCGCTGCTAGGAATGGAAGAAGAAGGCAGGCGCTCGAGGGAGACATCGGAGGCGGAAAGCTCCGCACCGGCGGGCAGATCGTGGCTAAAGACCAGCACCTGCGGCAGTTCCTTCGCCCTGGAAATCGCGGAAACCAGTGCGGCAATGAGCAGGACCAGCGCGATGACGCGCCGCACGAGCACGCCGCGGCGGTGGCCAGGGGTGCGCAGGGTGCGAAGGAATTGAGAGATTCGCGGGGACGGAGAATGAGCCATGCATAATTGGACTGCGCTACCGCCTGCGCGGTTCCCTCGGTTTAGGAAGAAAAGCGGTGGATTCCTGCGGCGGTAACCACGGCCTCGACGCGGCGATCGTGCGACCCGGCTGGGATAGAGTCAAGGAACTCGGTGGGGTAGACCATGGCGAGTACCGCGGGGTGGTTGCGCGGCACCATGGAAAGCGCGCGGTCGTAGTACCCGCCGCCTTTGCCCAGGCGGTTTCCGGCGGCATCGATGGCCATGGCAGGGGCCAAAATCAGATCGCAACCGCACAGCACGCGGCTATCAAAACGCGGGCCGGCCGGCTCAGAAATACCCAATTGGCCGGGCTGCATGCTGTGCGGGCCCTTGTATTCTGCCCAGTTCAAGACGCCGTTACCGCAGGTGATGGGCAATAATACGCGGTCGACGCGGCGGGAAAGCCACGGGATGAAATCCGCCCCGCCCGGCTCTGAGCCCAGTGGCCAATAGGCAGCGACGCTCGATACACCGGCAAGCTCGGGTTCTAACTGCTCGCGCAAGGCAGTGGTCCATTCCGCGCGCTTATCGGCGGTGAGGCCGCGGCGCGCGCGAAGCAGGCGGGTGCGCAGTTGAGCTTTGATATCGCTGGAAGAAGGCATAAATAAATAATAGCGTCCGTGGCGTAGCGCTACACAGGAAAATAGTGCGCCGTTGTACCCTAAGATCCATGGCTAATGAACTCGAAGATTCCGCCACCGGAATCACCACGGTTGTAGTTCCTGCGGCTGGCATGGGCACCCGCTTTCTGCCCGCCACGAAAACCGTCCCCAAAGAATTGCTGCCCGTTGTGGATACTCCCGGCATCGAATTGATTGCTGAGGAGGCAGCCTCTGTGGGCGCGCGCCGCCTTGCGGTCATTACCGCACCCGAAAAGCAAGAAGTAATGCGCCATTTTGCGGAATTTCCGGATCTGGTAGAAACCTTAGATTCCCGCGGCAAGGATGAGCAGGTGGCCAAGGTCAACCGCGCCCACCAGCTCATTGAGCCCATCGCGGTAGAGCAAGAAAAGCCCTTGGGCTTGGGCCATGCCGTGGGGCTGGCGGAAGAAGTCCTGGCAGAGGACGAGGACTCTTTTGCCGTCATGCTGCCGGATGACATCGTGCTGCCGGCTACCGTCATGGCAGATATGGCGCGCGTTCGTGCTGAGCTTGGCGGCAGCGTGCTGTGCGCGTTTGCAGTACCACAAGAGCAGACGTTTAACTACGGCGTTTTTGACGTAGAAGATACTGACGCGCCGGGTGTGAAAAAGGTCGTCGGCATGGTAGAAAAGCCGGACCCAGAGGACGCACCGTCCAACCTGGTTGCTACGGGGCGCTACCTTTTGGACCGCAAGATCTTTGATGCGCTGCGCCGGATCGAACCGGGCAAGGGCGGGGAATTGCAGCTTACCGATGCCATCGAGCTGCTCATTGAAGAAGGCGAGCCCGTCCACGTGGTGGTCCACGAGGGCAAGCGCCACGATTTAGGCAACCCCGTTGGTTATATCCCGGCTAACGTGGACTTTGGCCTGCGCGATGAAAAATACGGCCCGGCGCTGTATAAAGCTATTAAACAAATCATGTCCGATTTCGAGGCGGAACAAGGCCTTAACTAATTACCTTGCACCGCGCGCACGTGCGTTGAGGGAAGCAAGGTAAGAGGGCAAGAAGAAAGGGCGGGCAGAGACCGTATGCGTTCAGTTGATGACCAGTTGGCGCTGGTTACTGATGCGGCGACGACCCCGGAGCCGGTGCGGATGAGCATTTCTAATGCGCTGGGGTTAATGTGCGCCGAGCAGGTGCAGGCCAATCAGCCCTTACCGGGCTTTCCCCAGGCGGCCATCGATGGTTATGCGGTACGCGCCGTTGATATCGGCGGCGAGCGCGGGCTGAAGGTCCGGCGCCCGAAGAATCAGGATCAAGACGGCAGCGAGGGGGAGGAGTCGGCTGAGCAGGCCGATGACGCCGCCACGCAGCCCGCCCCGCCAGAGGTCGAGCGTTCCCTGCCCGTCGTGGGCGAGGTTCCGGCCGGTTCGAAGCAGCCGCTGCGCCTGCAGCCCAAGCAAGCCGTGCGGGTCTATACGGGTGCTCCCTTGCCCACGCTTGCCGATGCCGTCCTTCCCCTCGAGTGGACCGACCGTGGCCGCAAGCGCATCACGGCGCACCGGACGGTGCGCTCGGGCGACTTCGTCCGCCGCGTGGGCGATGATATTCAGCCCGGCGATGTCGCCGTATCCTCTGGCACCGTCCTTGGCCCAGCACAGATTGGCCTGCTGGCCGCCGTGGGCCGCTCCAAGGTGTTGGTTTATCCGCGCCCGCGCGTGACCATCGTGTCCTTTGGCCGCGAGCTCGTTGATGTGGACAAGGAACCGGGCCTAGGCCAAGTCTTTGATGTGAACTCGTATTCCTTGGCTGCCGCTGCAAAAGAAGCGGGGGCGGACGTGGTCCGCGTGGGCATTGCCGAAGGAGAACCGCGCCGTATCCGGGAAGTGCTAGAAACCCACATCACGCGCAGCGAGGCCCTCGTTATTACCGGTGCCGTTGGTGGCGCCGGTGCCGAGCAAATCCGCGAGATTTTGGCGGAAATCGGCGATATCGATACCTCCCGCGTGGCTATGCACCCAGGATCCGTGCAAGGTTTTGGGCTGGTAGGAGATGAACGCATCCCCACCTTCCTCCTTCCCTCGAACCCAGTATCGTCGCTGGTTATTTTCGAAATCTATATTCGACCCTTGATTCGCCTGGCCTTGGGCAAGCGCAACGCCCACCGCCGGGTGGTGCGTGCCCGCGCGCTCAACCACATTGATTCCCGCCCCGGACGCCGTGGTTTCATCCGTGCCCGCTTGATGCGCGATGCCGAGACCGCCGATTACTTGGTCGAGGGCCTTGGCGGTGCGACCGGCGCGCCGGCGCACCTTCTGGCCGGACTGTCAGAGGCTAATGCCATGATCCGCGTGCCGGAGGAAGTCACCGAGATCCGCCCGGGCGATGTTGTTGACGTCTTATTTCTGACCCAGCGCAGCTAATGCTTGACCCTTTCGGTACCGCCTCAGCCAAGCTGCGCCATCCAGTCACCGGGCCCACTGATGATCTGCATCCCGGTTGGCCGGAAGCGACGCCGACGGTGCAGCTTCCTTCCTCGGGGACACTGCCGTCTGGCGGGCGAATGCGGCTGAGACCCTTGCTGCGCTCGGATGGTCCCGAGTGGCGGCGCCAGCGCATTGAGGACGAACCCTTTCTCCGGCCGGTCGAGCCCACCCAAGCGACCACCTGGGCAGAAGCCCACAGCTCGCAGGCCTGGTGGAATTACCTCATTTTCCTGCGCAACTCCGCGCGCGATGCGCAGGTGATCCCCTTGGCCATTGAGCTCGAGGGAAAGTTCGCCGGCCAGGTAACTCTTGGCAATATCCAGCACGGCAGCATCCGGGACTGTTGGATTGGCTATTGGGTGTATTCCGCCGTGCAGGGTGCCGGCGTTGCCACCGCGGCTACCGCCTTGGGAGTGGATCATGCCTTTGGACGAGTGGGCCTGCACCGCGTGACTGCCACCTACTTGGAGCAAAATCCCGCTTCCGGGCGTGTGCTAGGGGCCAATGGATTTCGCTCCGAGGGGTATTTGCGCCGCAACCTGCATATCGATGGTGCTTGGCGGGATCACCATTTCGTGGCCCTGGTTAAGGAAGACTATTCATCCACGTCGGTTGAGCGGCTGCGCCAAGCTGGACGTTTGGTGTGAAAAGCATGCGTAATTCGGGGTAACGCTTTCTCAATTTTCACATAAGTAACAACATTGTAATTTGCGGCTTCTGTGGCCCCTAAAGTGCGGTTGTGGCGATTAGAGTGGAGTAATCATTTGCACTCCAAGGGAAGGTCCTTAAGTCGTGTCCACAGCTGTGCCAGTTATTGCAATCATCGTGGTGTGGCTCTTCGTGCTCGCGCCGTGGCTCTTGGGCAGGAGCAATCGCCCGATGAGCCACACCGGAGAGGCCTTTGAGGATACCCGCGTGCTCTTTTCCGGCGATTCCGGCAATGTCGCCGGCCGCCGCCGTCCGCGCTTGCGGGCTGATGATGTCCACCGCAGTGCTGCGGATGAAGACCAAGACTACGAGGTTGTATCCGCTGCTGCCGAGGACCCGGACCGCGAGGTAGACGTCGATGACGTGCTGATCGAGGATGAAGCAGAGGACCGCGCTTCCCGCGCACAGTCGCGGACCATCGCCGGGGCGGCCCGCCGTGCCCGGGCACAACCCTTTGGCGTAGGTGGCCGCGCATTCCGCTCTGCCACCGACGAGGACAGGGCGGACGCGCACGATGAACACTCCGCCCCAGTTGAAGACGCTGCAGAGACCATCGAGGGTGAAGTCATTGAGGAATCGGCGACTCCGGTCGCGTCTGCTGACACTGCTGATACCACCACCGCCGCCGATAGCGCGCGCACGTCAAGCGCTTCTGACGATCCAGATGCGGATACAGATGATGCCGATGATGTTTTGCTTGCTGATGAGCGCGCCGACGGGGAAGAAGGTGGTGCAAAGCGCAAGCGCCGCCGCGGCGGTGTGGTTGCCAATTCCACCGAGTCTTTCACTGCGCCGGTGGCAGCGGACATTGCTGAGGACGCGTACGACTACGACGAGACCTATACCTCCCCGGTAGACCTGATGTATCCGGGTGCGGTAGATCCCGCCCCAGTCATTGATGCAGAAGAACCGGATACCGCAGAGACAGAGCACGATGGTGTACTAGAGGAATCGGCCGAAGTAGATGAGTACGGTGCACATGGCGCTGAGGACGCGGCGCTGAATACTGATCTTTCTGAGGACGAGGTGGCATTTGCTCAGCGCCGCCTTGGCCGCGGCGGCTGGGACCCAGTGGCGGATAAGGAAAAGTCCGCCACTCGCTATCAACGCCGACAGCGCACGCTCATTGGCCTAGCCATCGCCGTGGTCCTCACCGTGGCCTTGGGGATTGTAGCCGGCGGATGGACCTGGTGGCTCGCAGCAATCGTGGGCGTCCTGACCGGTACCTATCTGGTGGCGCTACGTGCGCAAGTCCGCCAAGAACAAGCACTTTTGCGCCGCCGGGTAAAGCACCTGCGCCGGGCGCGGTTGGGCGTTCACAATACCGACGATGAGGCGCTAAAGATCCCCCGCAACCTGCGCCGTCCGGGTGCGGTCGTCGTCGAAATCGACGATGAAAGTCCCGACTTTGAGCACCTTCCCTTAAGCTACAGCGATGATGAGGACGGTGACTTTGATGGCCCGCACGCCGGTCCTCGCGGGGTAGGTCGCCGCGATGACCTGGCCGCTCGACGCGCGGGTTAATTAGCCGGCTGCATTCTCGCTTCCGTGGAGCTTTTCGGTTTCCTCCGGCCATACGCCGGAGGTAGCCCGGCGGTGAGAGCCCAAGAGATGGGTATCGACCATCCCGATAGCCTCCATGAGCGCAAAGCAGGTCACTGGCCCCACGAACTTAAAACCGGCCTTCTTCAATTCCCGCGACATGGCCTGCGACTCCGGGCTCTTCTTCGGGATATCCTCCATGACTTCGGGATAGATATTTTCTGTGGGCTGAAAGCTCCAAATGAAATCCGTTAAGCCACCGTCTTCGCGCAGTTTAATGGTGGCCTTTGCATTATTAATGGTGGCGCGGATCTTGGGCTCGTTGCGAATAATGGTGGCATCGGCAAGCAAGTGCTCCACCTCGGCCTCGCCGAATTCCGCGACCTTTTCTGGATCAAAGTGGCAAAAGGCCTCGCGGAAGGCGGGGCGCTTTTTTAATACCACGGCCCAGGACAACCCAGACTGGAAGGACTCCAAGCTCAGGCGCTCAAACAGTCCGGCCTCATCCCTAATGGGAAGGCCCCATTCGGTGTCGTAATAATCCGTCAACAGCGACGATGTCACGGCCCACGGCGTGCGGGCTATACCGTTTTCGTCGTACGCTAGCGGGGTTCGTTCTTCGGTAGTGGTTTCAGTATCCATGGGAGGTTCTCCTGTTGCTGTGTAGTGCCTATTTTCCTTGTCTTTTCCATTGAAGCAGCGATGGCGGGTGGGGCGCAGTGTGTACCTAGCTAGTTGGTGAAATTGCGAGCTCAGCGGGTGGGGCAGTGGCGTCTTCGCGTTGGGGTGGGCATTCGATGTAGTCTATTGACCATGAATAGACCTGCCGTTCGCGATGCCGCGTTGTTGCTTTTTCGGTTGGTCCTCGGACTCATTTTTATCGCGCACGGCGTGGACAAGATGTTCATGGACGGAATGGATGAGACTGTGGGGCAGTTCTCTGCCCTCGGCATCCCGCAGCCACAGATTGCCGGTTATGCCGCCGCAATCGGGGAAATGGTAGGCGGCGCCTTCCTCGTCATTGGTCTGTTGACCACTTTTGCCGCTGCGGCGCTGGCCGTGGACATGGTGGGCGCGCTGTACTTCGTGCACTGGGGCAATGGCCTCTTTGCTGGCGACGGTGGCATCGAGTACCCCCTGGTGCTGTGCATGTCCCTCATAATGATCGTTATTTTTGGTTCTGGCCGGGCGAGCTTGGATAGGGCGTTAAGCAATGTTGACGCATAGCCAAGTGCAAGCGGCGATTTCTGCCCAGCTGGATGGGGAAGACGCGGAGCTTTCCGCTGACGTCATCGACGCCCACCTAGAACACTGCGCGGAGTGCCGGGCCTTTCGCGATAAGGCAGCGGCGCTATCGCGTTCCTTAAGCTTCGTGGAACCGGCGGATTCCGGCATGGCGCCGCCGACCGACCTATCAGAGGTAATCCTCGCAGGGGTGGAACCGGAGTGGAAGCGGGCCTCGAGCGCCAGGCAGGCAAACCTCACGGTGGCACGCATTGCCTTGGTGGTCATGGGGCTTGTCTTTGCGGTGTGGGCCATCGTGCAGGTGGTACGCGCCTCCGGCCTAGTGCCGCTGGGCACCGAGACTTCGGTGCTGGACCCCACGGCAGATCCAGACCGTGCCAATTTGCTGATGGAAGGTGCGGCCGTGCGCTTTGGCATGGCGTGTGGCCTGCTGTGGAGCGCGTGGCGCCCAGCGTCTGTGACCGGGCTTTTCCCGGTATCCGCCACGATGTTTGCGTTTCTTTTTGGCTTTGGCGTGCGCGATATTGCTCTCGGTACCGTCACTATGGAACAGGTCTATTTGCTTATTGCCACCGCGCTCTCGACCATGAGCCTGGCCTGGGCGTGGGCGGCCGAGAAGGGCTACCTGGTGCGCGCGTGGTGGAAATCCCTGAACGCGCAGCCACACTAAGGCGCACGGGTTCCTGCCACCTATTTCCAGCTGGGCAGCCACATCATGGACTGGTACCAAGATTCCGGGATGATGAAGCCGTATAAGATGGGCGCGAAGTAGAAGAACATCGCGACCACCAGCGCCAGGTAGCAGGCGGCGGCAAGCGTTCCCCGCCGCATCGTCCCACCAACGATTCGCGTTATCCAGCGCCACCTTATGGGCTTACCGCGCCCGACCATTTGGCCCAGAGTGAGGGCAAGAAGCACAATGACAAACGGGATAAATGCGGTGGCATAAAAGAAGTACATCTGCCGGTCAAAGGCAGCTAGCCACGGGAGGAACCCGGCCGCGAAGCCCACGAGGGGAATGAGGAAGGCGCGGTTGCGGCGGATGATAAGCGACCACGGTCCCCAAAGGACTGCGGGGACCACCAGCCACCAGATAGCCGGGGTGCCAAAGAGGTAGAGCATCTTGCGGCATTCGCCACCGCCGCTGCACTCCAGGTCCGTACTGGAGTAGTACAAAATGGGCCGAGCCCCAGCCAGCCATGCCCACGGCTTTGAATCCCAAGGGTGGTGGTGGCCACCAGAAGAGGTCAAGCTGGCGTGAAAATCCAATACGGATAAGTGGTAATAAAACCAGCCGGCCACCGGCTCCGGTAAGTGCATGAGCCACGAGTCTTCCCCGATGGTTCCATCCACCTTGGCGTGCCGGTAGACCGCGGTCTCTGAGGCAAACCACGCGCGCCAGCTCCACACATAAATGAGCACGGGCACGGCCACCAGAGAAGCGAGGGCCGCGGGAGTATCGCGGATGAGCGTGCCCACGATATAGCGGCGAATGCCATACTTGCGGCGCAGTGCGAGATCACTAAAGACGCAGAGCAGCCCGAAAAACATGATGTAGTACAGCCCAGACCACTTCACGGCGAGCGATAGTCCTAGGAAGACGCCGGCGGTAAAGCGCCACCACCGGAAGCCAAAGCGCGGTCCGAATGGGGAGGTGCCCATCCCGTCGTTCAACAGGGCTTGGTGGAGGCGCTCGCGCATTTGTTGATGATCGCGGGCAAGCGCCCACGCAGCGGCGACGATAAAAAAGACCTGGAAGATATCCAGCATGCCGAATTTCGCGGAGACCAAGAGGACGCCATCACACACGGCTAAAATGCCGGCAAAGGTAGCCACCTGCCAGGAAAAGGACAACCGGCGAGCCAGCGCCATGGTCATCAGGACGGTGCCGACGCCGAAGAGGGCCGTCATCAAGCGCCAGCCCAGCGGGGTATAACCAAAGACCCATTCCGAAAGGGCGATAATCTGCTTGCCCAGCGGCGGGTGAACCACGAGCCCAAAGCCTGGGTTGGTCTCGATGCCGCCGATGACTAAGTTATCCCAGCTTTTGACCATGTCCCAGGCTTGGGGCACATAGTGCTTTTCATCGAAGACGGGTGTGCCCTGGGACACCGGTGCGGTAAGCCCCACGAACCGGGTAATCAGCGCGAGAACGGCGATGATGCCTGTGCTTATCCAATCGGCCTTGCCCCACGTGTAGGTACGCGGTGCCGGTGGCATCACGCGGTTATGTGGGGTGCGCGGTGAGCTAGCGGGGGCAGCGGTAGCAATAGTCACGAAGAAGAGTTTAGGCGACGAGCCTGCGCGCGGGCGCATAGGGGAATGTGGAATGCTAGAGGCATGTCAGCTTTAGGTCTGGAACCACTTCCGCGCGGCGTTATCCTTGCCGCCACGCCCTTGGGAAATGTCGGTGATGCTTCGGCGCGCCTGATGCAGGCATTGGCGCATGCGGATGTCATCGCTGCCGAAGATACCCGCCGCGTGCGCAACCTGGCGCAGGCCCTGGGTATCGAGATGTCCGGATCCGTGGTATCCAACTTCGACCACAATGAACAGGCGCGTGCGCAGCAGCTTATCGATGCCGCCCAGCACGGCACCGTCCTCGTGGTCACCGACGCCGGCATGCCGATCATCTCCGATCCGGGCCTGTCACTGGTGGCCGCGGCCGCCGAAAGAGATATTCCCGTGACGTGTTTCCCGGGCCCCTCAGCGGTGCCCACGGCGCTTGCCTTGTCTGGCCTGGGCGTGGGCCACTTCCTCTTCGATGCATTCCCTCCGCGCAAGCCCGGTCCGCGAAAGGCATGGCTGGAATCGCTGCGCAATGAAAAACGCGCCATCGTGTTTTTTGAATCGCCCCACCGCATCGCCGAGACGCTTGCCGATGCCGCCCAGGTTCTCGGCGGCGATCGACTCGCCGCGGTCTGCCGCGAGCTGACCAAGACGTACGAGGAAGTGCGCCGCGGCTCGTTAGCTGAGCTGGCCGAATGGGCGAGCGAGGGAGTCAAGGGCGAAATTACCGTGGTCATCGAAGGCGGAACCGGCGCTGCCGTGACCGCCGCTGACCTTGTCCCGCAGGCCTTGGAGTTGGCCGCGGCCGGCATGCGCTTGAAGGACGCGTGCAAGCAGGCCGCCAAGGGGACTGGGGTGTCGAATCGGGAGTTATACGATGCCGCGTTGGATGCCCGCTGACGGTCCGCTAATTGAACACTTGTTGAGCTGTCCGCAGGTTATTTCTATGCAGCGTATAAAACGTCACAATTAGTCGTGCTAACAGGTGGTTTCATGCTTTTATATATGTTATCGAATCGTTATATTTCTCGGGCGTGTGACGCCCAAAAGCTGTCTACGTGGGGATATGCAGCCTATGGGCGTGCAGGAAGCCTTAAGGAAATGCCCAAAAATGTGCGTAAGCTGGGGTTTTGTTAACAAAACGGTTTGAAAAATTGGGGTCGCGCCGCCACTGTAGAGAGCATGACTAATACTGAAAATAACGGCACTGGTGTGCCCGAAGAAGGAAAGGGGTCCGGTGAAGCGCCTGCTGGGACCACCTCTACTGCTTCGAGTGATCAGCCGATTGAGGATTATCAAACGGTAGAAGAGGCACTGGACGAGCAGACGGCGACGAGCCAGATCCAGGACATGATCAACTCTGAGGGGTTCCACCCCGAAGAGTATGACGATCCGGAAATCGAAATCGCCGCAGACCGCGATAATATCCCGATTGACTGGACCATCATGGGGATTGCGGGTGTGCTCGTTGCCGCCATCGTTATCTGGGGCCTTGCCGCACCGGATAACTTCGCGGACTTTTCTTCCGCGGCCCTGACGTGGGTCGTCGATAAGTTCGGTTGGGCCTACGTGCTCTTTGGCACCGTCTTCGTGGCCTTCGTTATCTTCATCGCTTCCTCCAAGTTTGGCTCCATCAGGTTGGGCCATATTAATGAGGAACCGGAATTTTCCACGCCTTCGTGGATTGCCATGATGTTCGCTGCCGGTATGGGCATCGGCCTGATGTTCTACGGCGCTTCCGAGCCGCTCGCGAACTACCGCGACGGCACTCCCGGCCGGGGAACGGAAAACGTGGGATCGTCCATGGCCTATGCCATGTTCCACTGGACGCTGCACCCCTGGGCTGTGTACGCCATCGTTGGTTTGGCCATCGCGTACTCCACCTACCGCATCGGCCGCAAGCAGCTGCTGAGCCAGGCCTTCGTCCCGCTCATCGGCGAGCGCCGGGCCAACGGCGGATTGGGCAAATTCATTGACATCCTGTCCATCTTCGCCACCGTCTTCGGCACCGCCTGCTCCCTGGGCCTTGGCGCGCTGCAGATCCAGGCTGGCCTGGAGGCATCCGGCATCATCGATAACCCAACCCAGTCCGTGGTTATCGGTATTGTCTTGGTCCTGACCCTGGCCTTCTTACTGTCCGCACTGTCCGGTGTGGGCAAGGGCATTCAGTACGTGTCCAATGCCAACATGGTCTTGGCTGCGGTGCTGGCCATCTTCGTCTTCATCTTGGGCCCAACGGTGACCATCCTGAACCAGGTTCCAGGATCCATCGGTAACTACTTCAACTACTTCACCGAGATGATCGGCCGTACCGCAGAATCCGAAAACGGCACCGCCGGCGAGTGGCTGTCTGGCTACACCATCTTCTACTGGGCATGGTGGGTCTCCTGGTCCCCGTTCGTGGGCATGTTCTTGGCGCGCATTTCCCGCGGTCGTTCCGTCCGCGAGTTCTGCCTAGGCGTCCTGCTCATCCCAGCCGGCGTTTCCACACTGTGGTTCGCCATCTTCGGCGGCACCGCAATCCACATGGAGCAAAACGGCGAATCCATCACCGGCGAATCCGCCGAGGTAGAGCTGTTTAATCTCCTGCACAACCTGCCTGGTGGCTTCATTGCCGGCGTCGTCGCCGTCATCTTGCTGTCCACCTTCTTCATCACCTCCGCGGACTCCGCTTCCACCGTGATGGGTTCGATGACCCAAAACGGTGCCGCAACCGCGAAGCCGTGGCTCTCCGCCATGTGGGGTGCCCTGACCGCAGCCGTTGGCCTCACCCTGCTTTTGGTCAATGAGGACGCGCTGTCCAACCTGCAGAACGTCACCATCGTGGCGGCGCTGCCGTTCTTGTTTATCGTCATTGGCTTGATGTTCGCCATCTACAAGGACTTGAGCCAGGACATCATCTACCTCGAGTACCGTGAGGCGCAGCAGTTCCAGCGCAAGATGGCCCGCGAGCGGCGCTTGCACCGCGACTACCAGCGCACGCAGGTGCTCAAGAAGCGCCGCAACGAGCGTTTGAAGAACCCGATGAAGCGCAAGTAGATAGACCATCTACCGCCTTCGGTAGCAGCGCCCGCCGCTTTCCCAGAGTTGGGAGGGAGGCGGGCGTTTTTCGGTCGGAGAGGTAATGTGCCCTCAACGTGTGTTCATGCAGGTGCTTCGATAAACTGGACTCCATGACTGAGTCTTTAGTAGTAAATGTTGCCTGGCCATATGCCAATGGCCCGCGCCACATCGGTCACGTGGCTGGCTTTGGCGTTCCCTCTGACGTATTCGCTCGCTTCCAGCGAATGCGTGGCCGCAACGTACTCATGGTCTCCGGTACGGATGAGCACGGCACCCCGTTGCTGGTCCAGGCCGATAAGGAAGGCGTATCCGTTCGCGAACTCGCGGATCGCTATAACCGTCAGATCGTCAACGATCTGGCTAACCTCGGCTTGTCGTATGACCTTTTTACCCGTACCACCACCCGTAATCACTACTCGGTGGTGCAGGAGCTGTTCAAGGGTCTCAATGAGAACGGCTACATGCTGAAGGAGACCACCAAGGGGGCAATCTCTCCGTCCACCGGCCGCACGCTGCCGGACCGCTATATCGAGGGCACGTGCCCCATTTGCGGCGCGGATGGCGCCCGCGGTGACCAGTGCGATAACTGCGGTAACCAGCTGGACCCGGTAGACCTCATAGACCCGGTATCCAAGATTAACGGCGAAACGCCGCAGTTCGTGGAGACCGAGCACTTCCTGCTGGATTTGCCATCTCTTAAGGATGAGCTGCAAAAGTGGCTTTCCACCCGCGAGGATTGGCGCCCGAACGTGTTGAAGTTCTCCCTGAACCTGCTGGAGGATATGCGCCCGCGCACCATGACTCGCGATATTGACTGGGGCATTCCCATTCCGGTGGACGGCTGGCAGGACAATAACGCGAAGAAGCTGTATGTGTGGTTCGACGCCGTCGTGGGCTATCTGTCCGCCTCCATCGAGTGGGCACACCGCACCGGCCAGCCGGAGGCGTGGAAGGAATTCTGGCAGGACCCAGAAACCCGCCACTATTACTTCCAGGGCAAGGACAATATCACCTTCCACTCGCAGATCTGGCCGGCGGAATTGCTGGGCTATGCCGGCAAGGGCTCCAAGGGCGGCGAGCTGCACCAGTACGGTGAGTTGGACCTGCCAACGGAAATCGTGTCCTCGGAATACTTGACTATGTCCGGCTCCAAGTTCTCCTCGTCCAAGGGCGTGGTGATCTACGTTAAGGACTTCCTGGCGGAGTTCGGTCCGGATCCGCTGCGTTACTTCATTGCCGTGGCTGGCCCGGAAAACAACGACGCGGACTTTACGTGGGATGAATTCGTGCGCCGCGTCAATAACGAACTTGCCAATGGCTGGGGCAACTTGGTTAACCGCACCGTATCCATGGCGCACAAGAACTTTGGCGAGGTTCCGGTTCCAGCGGCCCTGGAGGAGCGCGACGAGGCCATTTTGCAGCTGGCGGAGGAGACCTTTAACACCGCCGGTAACCTGCTGGAGCAATCCAAGTTCAAGCAGGCCATTGTCTCCATCATGCACGTGGTGGGCGAGGCGAATGCCTATATCGCCTCCCAAGAGCCATGGAAGCTGGCCAAGGATGAAACCCAGCGTGAGCGCCTAGCCACCGTCTTGTGGACCGCCCTGCAGGTTGTGTCTGACTGCAATGTCATGCTCACCCCATTCCTGCCATTTACCGCGCAAAAGGTGCACGAGACTCTGGGCCGCACGGGCGAATGGGCCGCGCAGCCTGAGGTGCGCGAGGTCAAGGATGATATCCCGGTTGAGCTCGTAGGTGCGGGGCTTCCCCCAGAAAACCACGAATATCCTGTCATTATGGGTGACTACACCCAGCAGCAGGCCAAGTGGGAGCGCATCCAGGTGGCACCGGGTACTACCTTGGCAAAGCCGAAGCCGCTTATTTCCAAGCTGGATCCAGAGCTCGGCGAAACCGGCCCGGAATGGGCGCCGGTGGTGAACTAGCGCGGTAGCACCCCGCTAGATATACAAAGCGCGGTGGCCAGTCCCAATGAAAGGGAAGGCCACCGCGCTTTTGTTATGCCTTTAAGGTTCTGCCTAGTGCTGGAAATCGCGCTGCAGATGAACCAAACCTAGGCGCACGCCGTCCTTGGTGTGGATATTGGGCATACGGCCGGTTTCTTTAAACCCAAACTTCTTGTGCAGTGCGATGGAACCGGCATTGCTATCCACGATGTAGGTAATCATGGTTTCGATATAGGGATCGTCGGCAGCGATGTCCATGAGGGCATCGAGAAGCTCGGAGCCTACGCCCTTGCCCTGGGCTGCGGGGGAGATGTATACGGAATCTTCGACGGTGCCGTAGTAGATGGCGGGCGTGACGAATTGAAAGTAGGCGGCCCAGCCGATGATTTCATCATCGTCTACGGCAACGAGCACAGGCGAGCCCGCCTTGGCCATGTCTTTTAGCCAATCCTCGCGGTCAGAAACCTCTTCTTGCCAGGTGATGAGGTTATTGGCTGGTTTAGCGGCGGAGGCGGCGTTGTAGATGGCGGAAATCGAGGGGGCATCGGCAAGCTCAGCGGGGCGAATATGCATCAAAAGTCCTTTACACCAGAAGTTCTAAGTGGGTGAGGCTAAGCCAGTGATCGAATTTGTAGGTTACCTCTTTGAGAGTTCCCACGTTTTCAAACCCGAACTTTTCATGCAACTTTAATGATGCCGTATTAGTAGACACGATCAAGGCGAGCAGCGAATGCACCTTCTCATCCGCCCGGGCGCGTTCTACCAGCTCGCCCATAAGGGCGGTGCCCACGCCTTGGCCCTGGGCATTGGGGGAAAGGTAGATCGTGGTTTCATAGCAGCCCTGCCAGATGCGGGGATTGCGGTAGGGGTGATAGAGCGCCCAGCCCAAGTATTCGCCCGCATCGGTTTCGGCAATGAGGAAAGGACACTCCATGTCCTGGATGTGGCGCAGGTGTTCTTCGCGTTCAGCCACGGTGACTGGGGTGGAGTTAAAGATGACATCGGTGTGCTCGATGGCCCAGTTGAGGGTATCGGTCATGGCGGGGACATCGCTCAGGTCCGCTGGTCTGATCAACATAGCTGCCAATATTACAATTGCGGGTATGTCTAAAAAGAAGCGACGTCCTACTCCCATTCCAGCCCCAGGGCTCAGCGGGCTCAGTGATGCGCATACGCACCTTTTCTCGCATAAAGATACCGATGGGGTGCTGGTCAACCGCGCCCGCGCCGCCGGGGTATCCCGCCTGGTGACGGTAGGCGATGACCGCCGCGAGTCCGAAGCGGCGCTTGCGACCGCGCACGCGTTTCCCAATGTGTATGCCGCCTGTGCCATCCACCCGGTGCGGGCGAATGAGCTAGACGCGCCCACCAAAGCCGCTTTGGAGGACATGGTGGCGGATCCGCGGTGCGTGGCGGTGGGCGAGACCGGCATGGACGCCTATTGGGTCCACCACGAACCGGAGACCACCGCGAGCTTGGTCCAACAAGAAGAATCTCTGCGCTGGCATATCGATCTGGCGGTGCGCACCGGCAAGACCCTTATGATCCATAACCGCGAGGCGGATAAGGATTTGCTGCGCATTCTTGCTGATGCCCCCACGCCTGAAACCGTCATGCTTCACTGCTTCTCCTCACCGCTGCGGGTGGCAGAAGAAGCATTAGAGCGCGGTTACGTGTTGTCCTTTGCTGGCAATGTCACCTTTAAGCGCAATGCGCAGTTGCGCCAGGCGGCAGCTCTGGCTCCGGCGGGGCAGTTGCTGGTGGAGACTGATGCGCCGTTTATGACCCCGGAGCCGTTCCGCGGGCAGCGCAATGAGCCTTCCCTGATTGGGCACACCTATGACTGCATTGCTCGGGCGCGTCACCAGACCACTCAGGCATTGGCGGCGGAGGTCAATGAGACTTTTGACCGGGTGTATGGAATTAAGACGACAGGCGAGTGAGGATTGTCACAAAATTAAATACGCTGGTCGCTGGTGGCATGGGTGCTGGATGTGACAACTGTTTTCGCCAGTTATAGCTGTGGCGCAGCGCTTCTCGACTTTCCTTACTCGTTATCGTATTGTTATTGATTGTTCGTTGAGGCTTAACGCCTCTACCTTCCCGCCGCGCTGGTTCACAGTGGAGTAGTCGCGGCACCGCCGCTGGTTTCCCTAGCCCGCGGCAATAATTGTGATACTGGATAGACAGCACCACCGGAGATTAACTACACATGGCACCTCACCACATTAAGCGCATCAATAATTCACGTTCCCTGCCGCTGCGCCTGGCAACGGGTGGCGTCTTGAGCACCCTCGTCGTAGGCGGTGTCGTGGCGGTTGCTGCGCAGAAAGACCTAGTCGTAGAAGTCAACGGTGACAAGGTAGAGCTGGCCACCTTTGCCAAGGACGTGGACGGCGCCCTGCAGGCGGCCGGCGTCCAGGTGGGCGAAGAAGACATCGTCTCGCCCGCACCATCTGAGTCCGTGGCCGATGGCGATGAGATCTCCGTGCGCACCGCCAAGCCGGTTGCCGTATCCATCGATGGTGAACAGCAGCAGCTTTCTACTACTGATCTCACCGTGTCTGATCTGCTCAATAACCTGCAGGGCGTAAACCCGGGAGCTGCCGTGAAGTCTGGCGAGGATGACGTGGATAAAGATACCCAGCTAAAAGATGGCATGGATCTAGAGGTCGTTTCCCCCAAGATCATCAAGATCAACGATGGGGGCAAGAATACCTACACCAAGATTGCCGCCAAGACCGTGGACGATGTGCTCAAGGAGCGCGGTATCAAGCTCGATGAGGATGACCGCGTTTTCCCAGCCAAGGAAGAAAAGGTCACCGAGGGCATGTCTATCAAGGTTGAGCGGATAGACATTCAGACCGAGGATGTCACTGAGGAATTCGAGGCCGAGCCGCATTTCGTGGATGACCCTGAGCTGGAAGTTGGCGCTGAAGAGGTGCGCGAGCAAGGCGAAAAGGGCAAGCGCGAAATCACCCGCAAGGTGGTCCTGAAGAACGGCAAGAAGGAATCCGAAGAAGTCATCAAGGATGAGGTCGTTGTAGGGCCAAAGCCTGCGACCATTGCCCGCGGCACCAAGCAGGCGGAGCCGGAGCCGCAAGGCGGTAACTCGGGCGCGGCTGCCCCCGCCGTGGCTGATGGCTCCGTGTGGGATTCCATCGCGCAGTGCGAATCCACCGGTAACTGGTCCATCAATACCGGCAATGGTTTCTCCGGCGGCCTGCAATTCGCACCGTCCACTTGGGCTGGCTTCGGCGGCACCGAATACGCACCTGAGGCTTGGCAGGCCACCCGCGAGCAGCAGATTGCCGTGGCACAAAAGGTACAAGCCTCCCAGGGCTGGGGCGCATGGCCTGCATGTACCGCCAAGTTGGGCCTGCGCTAAAAAGCACGCGCAGCACCGCGCATTTTGCACCGCACCCCGCGTCACTACGGCGCGGGGTGCGACTTTCTGCATTCTTCTACTAGGTTAGAGAACATGACTGAATCCCCGGGCGCCGCGCTTTTAGGCCCAGTAGAAATCCGAGCTTTAGCGGAGAAACTGGATATCACGCCCACAAAGAAACTGGGACAGAATTTCCTCCACGATCCCAATACCATTCGTCGCATCATCGCGGCAGCGGGTCTGGATCCCACAGACCGCGTCGTGGAGGTCGGCCCCGGGTTGGGGTCACTGACCCTAGGGCTGGTGGAGACCGTTGAGGATCTCACCGCGGTGGAAATCGATCCGCGCTTGGCGGCGCAGCTGCCGGAAACGGTGGGAGAGCGCGCCGCCGACTACGCTGAGCGCCTGCGTGTGGTGGAAAAAGACGCGCTGCGCGTGACCAGTGAGGATGTCGCGGCTCCTACGGCGTTGGTGGCCAACCTGCCCTATAACGTGGCGGTGCCGGTGCTTTTGCACTTTTTGGAGACGTTTCCTTCCATCCGCCGCGTGCTCGTCATGGTGCAGCTGGAGGTGGCGCAGCGCCTCGCCGCGGAGCCCGGCAGCAAGATCTACGGCGTGCCTTCCGTGAAGGCCGGGTTTTATGGCACGGTGAGCCAGGCTGGGACCATTGGCAAGAATGTCTTTTGGCCCGCGCCCAATATCGCCTCCGGCTTGGTGCGCATCGATGTCTTCGATACCCCGTCCTGGCCGGTCGACGATGCCGCGCGCGCTGCGGTTTGGCCGCTTGTCGATGCCGCCTTTGCCCAACGCCGCAAGACCCTCCGCGCCGCACTATCGGGCCACTATGGTTCCGGTGCGGCCGCCGAAGAGGCGCTGCGCGCGGCCGGAATCGATCCGAAGCAGCGCGGGGAGAAGCTCGCTATTGCAGACTTTGTACGATTGGCAGGACTACAGTGAGCGCACCACACGGAAACGAGCCGATAACCTATACAGCGCATGCGCACGCCAAGGTCAATGTGTACCTTGGCGTGGCGGAACCGCGGGAGGATGGCTTTCACGAGCTGGTCACGGTCTTTCAGTCCCTGAGCCTGCACGATACGGTAACGCTGACTGATTTAGGCAACGCCGAAGTAGATAAACCCCGCGTGCAGTACCTCAAGGTATCCGGTCCGCACGTGGCGGGCGTGCCAGAGGATGACACGAACTTGGCGTGGACTGCGGTGGACCGCATCATGCAACACCTGTATGTCACCCGCGGCGGCATCAAGATTCCGGAGGTGGGCCTTGAGATTCACAAGGCAATTCCCACCGCCGGCGGCATGGCAGGCGGTTCCGCGGATGCAGCGGCGGCGCTGCGCCTTGCGGAGCGCTGCTACGGTCGTTATTACGGAATCGATTCGGTAGGAGAGCACATTCTGGATGCCTTGGGCGCCGCTCTTGGCTCCGACGTGCCGTTTACCCTGCTGGGCGGCACGGCGCTTGGTACCGGGCGCGGGGAGCAGTTGACTTCCATGATGACTAGGGGTACCTATCACTGGGCGCTGATTGCCTCCGATCGCGGCCTATCCACACCTAGTGTGTTCCGCAAGCTCGATGAATTGCGCGATGCGGGGCGGGTAACTGCGCCGGCGCTTGATACGACGGAGATTTCCCAAGCGCTCATTTCCGGCGATGCCCAGCGCGTGGCAGCGCACCTGCACAATGACCTGCAGCCCGCCGCGCTATCCCTGCGCCCAGATCTCCGCAAGACCTTGGAGGCGGGCATGGATGCGGGCGCGCTCAACGGCATCGTCTCCGGCAGCGGGCCCACCTGCGCGTTCTTATGCGCCACCCGCGAAGAAGCGGAAGAAGTTGCAGCACAGGTCAGCATAGAAATACCGGGCACCAAGGGCGTTGTAGCCCAGGGCCCGGCTGCGGGTGCGGAAGTGCTCTAGCTTGGGGCGATGGGGATGGGCATCGCCAAGCACGAGCATTAGAGCGCTGGAGACTTAGAGCACGGCCATTTCGGTGGGCTCGAAGTCCAGCTCGTAGCGGTCGGTTTCCTTACCGCGCAGGAGGTCGATGACGACGAGCTCCTTCTTCTGTGCATCCGTGATGTAGGCATAGCCATTGGCGGCCTTCAGGATTGGGCCTGGCTGCTGCCACTCCTCGTTTTCCTTCCACTTGGAAATTGCGTCGATCTGCTTGGTGATTTCCCCGGAGTCTGGGTCAATGACATTGAGCTTGCCGTCGGTGGTGAGCACCAGGGCCTCGCCCATAGGGCCGCGTGCCAGGGAGCGGAACCAGTAGGAGCCGTCCAAGTCCACCTTTTTGGCGGAGTAGTCCTCAGTATTGATCAAGGTTACCGAGGTGGGGCGCTCGAAATCGGCGTCCTTCTCGGTCTTGTTATCCGCCAAGATGACATTGGATTCTTCGGATCCCGCGGAGTTTCCGGAGCGCTGGTAGCCATCGGCACCGGCATAGTCGGAGACGTCTACCTTGTGGAACTTGGAGCCGTCAAAGACTACGGGGCCGTCTTCGCAGCCGAAGAAGAGCTTGCCATTTCCAGCGGCTGCTTCGCCGTGGACGCCGGGGCACTCGGTGGTTTCATCCAAGACCTTGCCGTCCTTGTCCAGGTGCTGGATGGTGTGGCGCTCGTCTTCGGTGCCCTTGGTGATGACCACGGAGCCATCCTCAAGCGGGACGGCCACGCCGTGGTGCCCCTCGCCGGTTTTGACGGTGTTGACGGGCTTGGCGTCCTTGGAACCGATGTCCTCGGTCTTATAAATCTTGGCTACGCCATCGCCATCAGAAAATAGGGCGGTAAAACCATCGTGGTGGACCACGTGGCCAGCGTGGGGCGCCTTAATCTTGTCATCGCCCAGCTCTGGATCCGCGGTGTAGTAGTGGTTGTGGTCGCCGTGAGCCTTGGTGATGCGGCCGGTGTCGTAGGTGAGGAAGTTATCGCCCTTGGTCACCATGACGTGGCGGTCATTGCCGGCGTCATTGAGGCGGAGGAACGAATTCATCTCCTCTTCATCGAGAATATCGCCGGATTTGGCATCGTAGGTGGTCAGACCATCAGCGTGGGAGAAGACGATGCGCGTGGGAAGCTGGGCTACCTCGGTCTGTCCTTCTTCGGCCTCCATACCGTCGTGGGAGTGGCCCTCGTGATCATGATCGTGTTCGTGGCTTTCCGCGGTGGTGGCTTCGTTGGTGTTTTGGGCGTCGGTGTCTTCTTCCGGCGCCGAGCAGGAAGCGATGGTGAGAGCTGAGGCAGAGAGGATAGTGCAGAGGGTAAGTGTGTGCTTCTTCATACACACGCAGAGTATTGCAAGTGAAATTCGGTAGCAACATGTTTGGGGATGCGGGGGTGACGGTAGGGAGGTATTAAGATGAGTTCCTGTTATGGCAAACCTGATTAACCTCGAGCAAGTCACGAAATCCTATGGCTTAAAAACTCTCCTTGATGGGGTATCACTCGGCGTACAAACCGGGGATCGCATCGGCATCGTGGGCGTTAACGGCGGCGGCAAGACCACCTTGCTGGAAGTGCTCACCGGTATTGAGCCGCCGGATTCCGGCCGTGTATCCCACACCTCGGATCTGCGCATGGCCGTGGTGACGCAGCGCTTTGATCTGCCCGAAGAGCTCACCATCGCGCAGGCGATCATTGAACCCTTCGAGCTCGAGACCTACGAATGGGCCTCCAACGCCAAGGTGCGCGACGTGCTCGGCGGCCTTGGCATCGTGGACCTGGGGCTAGATACTCCCGTGAGCTCCCTGTCCGGCGGTGAGCGCCGCCGCGTGAACCTTGCCGCCGCGCTGGTGCAGGATTTAGACCTCGTGGTGCTCGATGAGCCCACGAACCACCTGGACGTGGAAGGCGTGCAGTGGCTGGCTGACCACCTGCTCAAGCGCAACCTCGCCGTGATCGTGGTCACCCACGACCGCTGGTTCCTCGATACCATTGCCACCTGGACATGGGAGGTCCACGACGGCACGGTCGATGCGTACGAGGGCGGATACAACGACTGGACGTTTGCCCGCGCCGAGCGCGCCCGCCAGGCCGATGCGATGGAGCAACGCCGCAAAAACCTGGCCCGCAAGGAATTGGCGTGGCTGCGCCGCGGGGCACCGGCGCGTACCTCGAAACCGCGCTACCGGATTGAGGCTGCGGAAGCGCTAATTTCTGATGTCCCCGAGCCGCGCAACAAGGTCGAGCTCATGTCCTTTTCCAAGCAGCGCCAGGGCCGCGTGGTCATCGAGCTAGAAGATGCCACGATTAAGTCCCCGGATGGCCGCACCTTGGTTGACCACCTCACCTGGCGCTTGGCTCCGGGCGAGCGCATCGGTCTCGTCGGCGTGAATGGGTCTGGAAAGACCACGTTGCTGCGCACGCTGGCGGGCGAATACGAGCTCGCAGCCGGAAAGCGCATCGAGGGCCAAACGGTGCGCTTGGGATGGTTGCGCCAGGAACTCGATGACTTGGATCCGCAACGCCGGCTTCTCGATGCCGTCGAGGACGTTGCCACCTACGTGCAGCTAGGCAAAAAAGAGCTCAGCGCCTCCCAGCTGGCCGAGCGCCTTGGCTTTTCAGCCAAGCGCCAGCGCACCCCGGTCGGTGACCTCTCCGGTGGCGAGCGCCGCCGCCTCCAGCTCACCCGCGTGCTCATGGCAGAACCCAATGTTTTGCTGCTAGACGAGCCCACCAATGACCTGGACATCGATACGCTTCAGGAATTGGAATCTCTACTCGATTCCTGGCCGGGTACCTTGGTAGTCATTTCGCACGATCGCTATCTCATCGAGCGCATTGCGGATAATACGTACGCGCTCTTTGGCGATGGCAACCTGACGAACCTTCCCGGCGGCATCGACGAGTATCTGCGCAAGCGTGAAGAAATCGAGGCCGGCAAAAACACTGGGGTTATAAACCTGGGAGAAAAGAAGTCGGAGGCGGCGACACCGAAGCAGGAGAAGAAGCTTTCTTCCCAGCAAGAGCGCGAAATCACCAAGAAGATGAACGCACTCGAGCGGAAGATGCAGAAGCTGGAAAAATCCGCCGCGCAGATCAATGAGAAATTGGCTGCGGCGGCAGAAGAAGTCGATACCGAAGCGATGACTCGACTCGATACGGAATTAAAGGACAATCGCAGCGCCTATGAGGATTTGGAGATGGAATGGCTGGAGTTAGGGGAGAAGCTCGAACAGTAGAAGCTCGCATCGCTGATATTGCCCGCCACCTCGATCCGTGGGGCGTTATCGGCGCCGCCATTTTGTCTACGCTGGGCCTTACTCCGTCCATTTTGCCCCGCGATTGGCCCTATCAAGGCCTGATTTCGGGCCTTGCTGCCGGTTTCGGTTACGTGGTGGGCATCGGTGTGAAGCTGGTGTGGTATCGCTTCGTCGTGAGCAAATGGGCGGATAAGTACCCATGGCTTGCCGCCTCCGCGTGGGAGCCTAAGCGCTACCGGCTGCTCGCGCGCATCGCCACGGGCGCGTTCATCGCCTGGCTGGTCGGTTTCGTGATTATTGCCGTGCGGTGGCAGCACGAGCTCGCACGCGTATATTCCGTGCCCGCGCCGTCCATGTCCAGCTACCTGCTGGTCGTGCCTTTGGCCTTGGTGGTATTTACCGCTTTCCTGCTCATCCTGCGCTCCATTATCTTTCTGGTGCGCTGGTTAGCGCGGCGCTTCCCGCAGCGGTTCCGCTCCACATACCGCCGCCTCGGGGCAGTACTCATCGTTGCGGTCATCGCTATCTACACCATTGAAAACATCATTCCCGGTGCCATCGTGGGCTTGGGCGATAGGGTTTTTACTGCCCAGAATGCCGACCCTGATCCGGATGCTCAGCGCCCTACCCTGAGCGAGCGCTCCGGATCGCCAACTTCTGATGTCGACTGGAACGGCGTAGGCCTGCAAGGCTCCCGGTTCCTAAGTTCCGGTGCGCATAAGGCCGAGCTTGAACAGGTGACTGGTAAACCCGCCAAGGAGCCCATCCGTGCCTACGCCGGCCTAGGCAACCGCGATTCCAATGAAGGGCGGGCGCAATTGCTTATCGATGAACTCGAGCGCACCCACGCCCAAGACCGCAAGGCCCTCCTATTGACCATGACCACCGGTACCGGCTGGGTATCGTCTTATTCCGCGCAAGCCTTCGAACTGCTCTATGGAGGGGATACCGCCATTGCCGCAGCGCAGTATTCCGCCATGCCGTCCGTTTTCCACTTCCTTGGCGGCGGCGGCCAAGTAGAGCGCGCCGGGGAAGAGTTCATCAACCCCGTCGTGGACTGGTGGAATTCGCTGCCCGAAGATGACCGGCCCAAGCTCTACCTCTACGGCGAGTCCTTAGGCACAACCGGTATCGAGGCTGCCTTTTCTGGCGTGCGCGATATCGCCAACTCCGTCGATGGCATCTTATTAACAGGCCCGCCGCACTTTAACCAGTTGCGCTCGCAGTTTGTGGAGCGCCGTGATCCCGGGTCGACAGAAATCTCGCCGGTCTACGCCGGCGGGCTCGTGGTCCGTTTTGCCAACGAGGTGGACCAAGTCCGCCGCTGGGGACGCGTTCCGGAAGAGGAGTGGGGCAGGACCCGCATGCTATATATTCAGCACCCTTCCGATCCTGTGAGCTGGTGGTCGCCCGGATTGGCCTTCAAAGAGCCGGATTGGATGAAAGAAGACAGCCCCTATTCGCGTGAGCGCGTGATGCAGTGGATGCCTATTATTACCTACCTGCAAGTTGCTGCGGATCTACCCGGAGCCAAGGATGTTCCCGATGGTGTGGGCCATAATTACGGGAACTCTGTCCTCGATGGATTTGCGGCCATCGCCGGGCCCGATCTTGCCCGTTCCATTGATTCGGAGGAGCTGCAGCGGCAATTCAATGAACTCGATGTTGGTATTTATTAGGCTTCCTAGGGCTTCTTAACCCCGCGAGGTAACCCAGAGCACGCAGAGCACCGCTTGTATAACAAAGCCATATCGAAGTGGGGCGGAACCGGCGATATGCTTTCGCCCTCTGAAAAGTTATGACAAGCTGAAAAACATGAAGCCGATTCGAAGCGCCACCGCAGCAGTCCTGACCACCGTACTCGCCCTGTCTGGTACCACGGCAGTGGCTTCTGCGGAGCTTACCGCGGCCCCGCAGGTTCAGCAGGTTTCCACCCTTGCTGAAAAGTACAACGTTACTTTGCCCAGCTTTCTAAAGGCCGCACCTGAAGCTGAACCGGAAGTAGCAGCGGAAGAAGCGCCTACGACTGAAGCCGCTCCGGAGCCACAGGCCTTCGAGGCCCCGCAGGTTGCCGCTGACTTGCAGGTAGCCACCGCCGATCACCTAGCCCAGGCTGGTCACCACCCAGATGAGACCGCAACCGCTATCGCACAGGAATGGGCAAACCAGGGTGCAGGCGGTGAGCTTACGTACTACGGCGACGTGGCAAGCGGCGTGACCCACACCGATGAGGGTCAAGGCAACGTCTACCGTCTGTCTGAAGAACAAGCCCAGGAGCGCCTCAACTGGTTCAACCGGGGCCTCGAGGTAACCCCCGGACCCGAGTACGGTTACGGCGTCGCTACTGCCTTTGATGGCGAGTTCATCTACATCGCGGAATACTTCCTTAACTAGTTCTTATTCCCGCGATACCTGCCCCCGATTCTCCTGAGGCCCGCGCGCATGGCAGAGCAGCCATGACGCAGTGGGAACAATATTGATAGAATCGGGGGCATGATTTTGATTAACGTACAGTTCCACGTAAAGCCTGAATACGCCGATACTTTCCTTGATGAGATCAACTGGTACACCGAGGCTTGCAACGCCGAGCCGGGTTGCATCGACTTCAAGTGGTACCGCGATCCGGAAGATTCTCAGCGCTTCCTGCTGCTCGAGTCCTACGCAGATGGCAAGGACGTAGAGCACGTTCAGGGCGAGCACTTCAAGCGCGCCTGCGACGAATTCCCCAAGTACCTCGTAGAGACCCCAGACATCATCAACGTCCACATCGATGGCCGCACCGGTTGGGACAAGATGGGCGAGTTCGCCGTCGATTAATCTCGCTGCCTAGTACTAAAGCCCGCACTCATGGTTGAACTGGCCCCCGAAAGTTGGACTGGTTTAATTCTAGGCGGTGAGGGGTTCAAGGGTCTGATTCCGATATTGCATC